>QHXL01000241.1:7606-13609 GCA_003222935.1 Acidobacteriota bacterium | reverse complement strand
TCGTGGTTCTTTTAGCCAGGCCCAGCGGGGGTAAACCGCCCTTCCTAACTTGCGCTAAATTCAATTTCTTTTTTCGCTGGTCCTGACTTTTGCAAGAGGTTCTGAAGCATTTCGGACCAAAAAGCCAGCAGCGAAGTTTAAGTTTTTCCTACCTAAGATCTGAATCTTCATGTTGAAACGAATCGGTTTTGCTTTGCTGTTGTTTATTGCCGCAGTAGTGATTTATCTACTCATCGCACCCGTCCAGATCACTCCTGCAGCCTGGACGCCGCCAGTTGCACCGACCCTCACTGGACCATACGAACAGAACAATAAGCTCGCTACTATCGAACGTTTATCTCTTGGGGATGGACATAAGCCTGAAGACGTCGCGTTTGACGCGCAAGGTCGAATTTACGCGGGGTTCGAAGACGGTCGCATCATTCAACTTCAACCGGACGGAACTCAACCTCGCGTATTCGCCAACACGCAGGGACGACCGCTCGGGTTTGTTTTCGATAGGACCGGCAATCTGATTAGCACTGACGCCCTTAAGGGTCTCGTATCGATTGATCAAAAAGGCGCGGTGACAGTTTTGACGACCGAAGTAGACGGCGCAAAACTTGGTTGTTTGAACGACCTCGATATCGCTGCCGATGGCACGATCTACTTCACCGAAGCCTCGCAAAAATATCCAATGTCGCAGTTCGCTGCGGACATCATGGAGCACCAGCCTAACGGACGTTTTCTCGCTTACGACCCGAAGACGCAAAAGACTCGCACGATTCTGAACGGGATCTACTTTGCGAACGGAGTCGCTATCAGTCCGGATCAAACATATGCGTTGGTTGCAGAGACAGGCCTGTATCGTATTTTGAAAATCTGGTTAAGCGGGCCACAACAGGGTCAACACGAAGTCTTCATCGACAACCTTCCTGGCTTTCCTGATGGCATTTCATCAAATGGCAAGGACAAATTCTGGGTCGCACTGGTAACTCCTCGAAATGCAGTGTTGGACCGCATGCTTCCATACCCCTTTGCGCGCAAGATGGTCTTTCGACTTCCAAAGTTTCTACATCCAGCGCCCCAGCGTTATTCGTTCGTGCTCGGTCTCGACTCGAGTGGAAAGGTAGTTGAGAACCTGCAAAACGGCGCTGCCGATTGCTACGCTCAGATTGCCAATGTCGTCGAGCACGATGGGGCGTTGTACTTTGGGAGTATTGGGGAGAATACGGTTGGGAAGTTTGCGTTGAGATAATGGGCTTTGCACCAAGAGTCTAAATCATTTTCCAGATCTCATTTGACAGTAATCAGTTACGAGTTAAACAAGCCGCGTTTGGTTTTGGGTCTTTGGATCTTTGAGTCGCACTCCCAACGCGTCTACATTTCCAAGACCGAAGACCTAGGTCCAGAGGCTGCTTTTCCAACTGATAACTGATTACTGTCAAATGAGATCTGGAAAATAATTCTTCCTCTTGAGCGATTGCCACGGTGCCACATTGCAGGATTGAATACTTCATATGCACTTGTATATCTCAGTGGCAAAGAACCAAATGCTTACTCGCTCATAATCCTCAGTAATTTTACGGACGGCTTATGGAGTTGGTTAATCGGTATCCAGCCAGTGCATCGTTCGTCGTTGTCCTAATCTCAATTTCGCAAGCTAAACTCCACTTCTAATAGGGTTGAGGGGTGGATGGACGACTCCTTGGAATCGCGGCACAACTGTTGTTGTTAAAAGTCTCGAACTGAAACATAAAACCCGACAGAAACTTCGAAACAACTCAGCCCCCTTCGGGAAGAAAACAGGACAATGATCAACCTTTTATCAGCGGCAACCTCCACACCACAGCACATTTTCAAAACGACAGACCTGGTCGGCAACTTAATGCACAAGCTTTCGCCGGAACTTATCAACACAATCAATTCCCTCGGCGTCAACCAACGTTATTCAGCTCTCGAAAACTATCCTGGTTTTCTTTGCGGGCAAGCAAAACAGCCGACCAGCTCCACTACCGATCTCGGCGTCAATGCCACTAAAAAATGCATACAGGAATGGGGTGGAGACCCGAGGCGAATTGGATTGTTAATAGCCGCGACCAACACGCCTGACCAGATGTTGCCGTGCCTCGCGTCGGAAGTAATGGGCAAGACGCACGGTTTGCTCTCACGAAACTTGCGAACTGTCAGCATGCAAGCGCAAGGATGTTCAGTTTTACTGAAATCGATCGAAGTAGCACAGTGGTACCTCGCAGCAAATCCCGGAAAGCTCGCAATCGTTGTCATGGCAGAATCCCACACTCCATACGTTGCTCCTCTTTTACGGGATGAATATTTAGGTTTCCGAGAAATTCTAAGATTAAGGAAGGAGCAGAAGCTTGATCCCGAACAATTCGAGCAACAGAGGCTGGATACGACCTTTGTGATTCAGTCGATGCTATTCGGGGACGGTGCGGTGGCTTTGCTCGTAGGAACTGAAGAAGGAAAGCCGGCATTCGGACCAATCTCCCACCTAACCAACGACGACCCCCGCGATATGAATTTGTTGACGATGGTTAGTCACAGCTCACACCCATTCCTTACCGGACGTCCACAGTATTTCATGCAACCAAGCGTGCCTTCGCGAGGCGCGCACTACGCTGTAACGACGGTTAAGAATGTATTGCAACACCCGGACTCACCGGTTAGCGATCTCGACCACGTCGATGATTGTCTAATCCACACCGGAAGCAAAAAGATTCTTGATGGCGTTTGTTCTCAACTCGATCTGTGCCCCGATTCATCAAAAGTGCATGGGTCATACAAA
This sequence comes from Acidobacteriota bacterium, assembly GCA_003222935.1. Lineage (GTDB taxonomy): Bacteria > Acidobacteriota > Blastocatellia > Pyrinomonadales > Pyrinomonadaceae > PSRF01. The sequence goes on along the minus strand of QHXL01000241.1, from coordinate 10,824 downwards.
GTCCTGCAACAATACGGAAACCTGTCGAGCGCATCGACCGGCTTCATGTTGGCCGAAAAGAACGATTGGACCGGACCAACTATTGTCGTGGGATTTGGAGTTGGATTTACCGCCAGCGCGGGAATCATGAACTTCAACTAAATTTGAATTAAGCCGCAGATAAACGCAGAAAGACGCAGATCAGAATGAAGAAGAGTCGGCTGTCTGACTCTTTCTGATCTGCGTCTTTCTGCGTTTATTTGCGGCTAACTAACTAATCAAGCCTACGAACCAACTGGGACTTCAGTGCGGGTTGCCAAGGCTGACAGCATTGAACCCACCTGCGTGAAGTCGAAGGGCTTGCCGATAATTCCGTCAACCAGGTCCTCTTCGCCGTCCGGTGGGGGAATGGTTGGTCCATAGCCAGTTACGAGTACGATCTGGATCTCGGGCCAGTGCTTACGTATCGCCCTGGCAGTTTCCCAGCCGTCCATTTCAGGCATGGCAAGATCTGTAAACACGAGATCAAACTGACCATTCGTAAGCTTCTCCATCGCTTCGTGACCACTCTCCGCAAGTTCAACCTTGTGGTCCACGGCTACCAACATTTCTGCGAGCGTTTCCCTCACTGACTGCTCATCGTCGATCACCAGAATCTTACGCGCCGGTATCTCTGCCAGCACTGCTATAACGTCCTGCTCACAAGACTCAACGAGGGCGGCGGGCAAGTCGATAATAAACGTCGCCCCGCAACCGGATTCCGAAGTAACGCTGATCGTTCCTTCGTGACGTTCGACAATGCTGTGGCTGACGGAAAGACCTAAACCGGTGCCATGAGCACCCTTGGTGGAAAAGAAGGGTTCGAAGATTTTTTGCCGAACATCTTCTGGCATTCCCATTCCATCGTCGGAAAACTGGAGTTGCAATCTGCCGTCGTGCCGGTCGCACGAAATCCTCAAACGACCTCCGCGCGGCATCGCGTCAACGGCGTTCACGATCAGATTTACGAAAACTTCACGCAGTTCCGACGCGCTGCCGTAAGTGCTGGCACCGCTTACGGCTTCCAGCTTGACGTCGTATTCGAGTCCCCGGAGACGAGCTTCGTTCTCCCAGCGAGTTCGCGTGATTTCGACTGCGTCTTGCAGCAAGTTTCGCACGTCTAAAAGCTCAAACTCTTTCACTGGCGATTTTCTCGCGAAGGTCTGAATACGTCTGACTGTCGCGGCCGCATCTTCTGCTGCGGTTTGGATGATGTCGAGATTGCGGACCAGCGCCTGATCGCTTAACTGGCGCCGTAGCAACTGGGCCCGACCAAGGATCGCCGCAAGCGAGTTATTGAAATCGTGAGCGACACCGGAGGCCAGCTGGCCCAGGGCGCGAAGCTTATCAGCGCGAGCGGCGCGTTCACGCTCCTCTTTCTGTTCGGTGATGTCGCGTGCAATCCCGAGTACGCCAGTCGTGCGACCTTCGACAACCAGTGGTGAATTATCCACTCGAGCGTGTCGCAACCGACCGTCGTGCGCGAAGTAGCGCATTTGGTATGTCTGTGGCACACCTTGCAAAGCCGCATCGAGTTTCTCCTGCACTAAGGCACGATCTCCCTCGTAGACCATGCTGAGTAATGGTCGCCCAATAAACTCGCTCAGCGGAAACCCCAGACCTTTCAGCGTTGCGCCATTGCACCACTTGAAACAGCCATTGGTGTCGACTGCATAAATCGATTCCCGGGCGCTCTCGAGAATATTTGTCAGCAACGACTGATGCTCGCGCGCGACAGCTTGAACCTTACGCAATTCAGAAAGATCACGCGCCGTACAAACGACTGCAGTTGCCTTGTTGTTGCTGTCCAGCACGGGCTCGATGGTTATCAGCAAAGGTCTGTTGAGACGCGTGGGAGTAATCTCGATGGTAACACTACGAGAGTCTTCGATGGCCCGTTCAACCACACACTTTTTATCTTCATCACTGTTTCGCAGTATGTCGCAGCATTTCCTTCCGATTAATGCCTTCGGATGAACAGACTCCATCGCTGCGCCCGCACGGTTTACACGTATCAAGTCACCCTTACGATCGAAGATGAAAACGCCGTCCGACATGGCATCGAATGTTGTTTCCCATTCAGTCTTACCCCGGGCCACCATCTCGAACAGTTCGGCCTGGGCAATGCCAATTGCCAGTCGTTCTTCAAGTGCTTCCACCAGGTTGAGTTCATCCTCGGTCCAGCGCCGGATCCGATCCGTTTGATGAATGCACAGGACACCACGAAACTGTCCTTTAACAATTAACGGGTAATTAATTTGCGAACGCATACCCAACTGCCGGGCGTGTTCGCGAACATAGGCCGTTAAATCTTCGGAGGCGTCAAGAAAGTTGAGGGAGTCGTTAATGATTAACGGCTGACCGGTGTGCAACAGGCGCCGGCCAATCGGATCCGAGGAATCGACCTCGACATGTTTGATACTGCTGACGCCTTCATCGAGGTACTCATGCTCGAGTTGACAACTAACGCCTTCACTGCCGTACAGGAATAGATGCACGCGTGAAGCAGCTAACGCCTGACCAAGTTCGCTGGTAGCGTTGCTTAGTACCGAAGGCAATTTCAACGAAGCGCGAATCGCCATTGTCAAACGATTAACGAGTGCTTCTCGCTTCGAAGTTTGCTGGGCTTTTTGATACAACTCGGCTTGCCGAATCGCGATACCTGTTTGATCCGCAACTGCCTTTGCGAGGGCGATATCCGCTTCGCTCCAGTGACGCAATTCCCTGGTGGTTGAAAGCGCAAACGCCGCCGGCACATCATCTCCGACCCTGATCGCAACGTAGATAATCGACTTCACGTTGGCCTTTGCCAGGATATTGTTATAGAGGTCGGTAATTCTTGCGTCGTTGGCGGCATCGTTGAACGGGAGTACTCCCGTTTCATCAAGTGCCGCTATCAAAGCTTGCAGATGGCTCAACGCAAAATCGGACGCTGCAGGTTGAACTCCGTCAGCGTGGTATTCGGCTACGTTTGTCGCACACTGAGAAGGATCGTTCCTCATAAAGAGAGAACAACGGTCCACCTTTAGATAGGAACCTAACTCCTTGACGGCCGTTTGAAAAATTTCCTGACTATCCAGCGAGCAGCGAATCGCCTGTGAAATACGACGCGTCATTGCCTCGCGTTGGGCCTGTTGGGCCAGTGCCTCTTCTGCGCGACGACGTTCGCTGATATCTACGCCGACACCGGCAACAAACTT
>QHXL01000241.1:0-7598 GCA_003222935.1 Acidobacteriota bacterium | reverse complement strand
ATCGGAAGTTGGAAACTTGAAGACGAGCCAGTGATGGAGAGTTCCATCCTCAGTTGGCACCGTTTCGATAATCTCTTCCGGCTGACCTGAATTGAGTATCTTCAGGTCGTGGTGATGGGTTTCTTCAGCTAGTGGTGAAGGCAACCAATCGAAACTCTTCTTGCCTTGAAGATAACCAAGCGGTTTACCAAAGAGGCGTTCGAAGGGTTTGTTGACGTAAACGTATTTACCTTCTGCATCCTTCATGAACGCAACAGCGGGACTGTTGTCCATGAAGCTATTGAAGAATGCCTGCGTCTCCTTCAATGCATCTTCGGATCGCTTGCGTTCAGTTAAGTCGCGACCGATACCCTGTACGCCTACAGGTTTTCCATCTCGAAAAATAACCCGTGTGCTTACCTCTAATCGAACGCGACGTCCTTCTTTGGAAATGATGTCGATCTCGTAGACTGTCGAGATCTTGTCAGATTCTTTTTGGGCAATCATCTCCTTTGCAAGATCCAGGTATTCCGGCGCGATTACATCAGCGACATTCATCAGTGCCGCCTCTTCGCGGGAATACCCGGTGAGACGCTCCCCACTCCGATTGAGCGAAGTAAAGTTGCCGCCCAGGTCGTGCGTGTAGATGATGTCGTTGGCATTCTCAAACAGCTCGCGATAACGCTCTTCGCTGTCACTAATTACCGCTTCGACTCGTCGCTGCTCCGTGATGTCAGTCGCGACACCTATTACACCAAGTACATTGCTTTCTTCGTCGACTAAAGGTGAGTAACGTATTGCAAAAACCAGGTCCTTCACTTCTATCGCGACAGTAAAAGCTTCTCCTGTTAGTGCACGGCGAAGATTGTCAACAACTCGCGGCGAGTCAGCGTAGACTTCGTACATCGATTGGCCGACAAGTTCACCAGGTTTTAGATTCAAGCTCTTGAGTCCTTCACCCTCACACAAAGTGAAGACCCCGTTCTTGTCCGTAGCAAAAAGAATCAGGGAAGCGCTACCCACGACGGTCCTGAGTCGCTGTTCTGTTTCCTTTAATGCTTCACCAGCACGTCGTTGTTCCGTGATATCCCGAAACACCGCCTGGACCGCCAACTTATTGCCTGAGGTGAAAGGTATTCCCATGACCTCAACGTCGATCAGTGTGCCATCGAGCCGTATGCATTTCTGTTCCGCCAAAAATAACGGTTGCTGTAATTTCTCTATATGATCGAACCGCTCCTTAACCTTGTTCCGGACCGTCGGTTCAACCATGTCATAGATCGACTTACCTAATAACTCATCTTGACTCGAAGCTCCCCAGAGTTTCACTGCGGCGGGATTCAGGTATGTAAACTTGCTGTCGGCATGAACAACGATGGCATCAGGCGACAATTCCACTAACTTACGGTATCGCGCTTCGCTCTCTTTTAATGCTTCCTCGGCTACCTTCTGGTCCGTTATGTCGCGAACGACGCCACGAACACCAATCGCCCGACCATGACGATCGGTTTCGATAGTTGTAACGCCCTCCAAAAAGCGGACGTCGCCCGATGCATCTTTTAGTTTGTATGTTGAGCGGAGTGCAGAATTGTCCGTGCGGCTTCGCGACTCTTTTATGACGCAGTTCGGTGAGGTCTCGCCAATTATTTCGCTCACGTGTTTGCCAATCAGTTCGGTTACAGAGCGACCGAAAAAGCGCGCACCAGCTAGATTGATGCTGGTGAGGTAACCGTTCATATTGCGGGTGTAGATAATGTCCGCAGCTTGTTCGACAATCTCCCGGTAATGCTTTTGAATTCGATGTCGCTCAACTAATCGGGCGACCTTCACCATCAACTCTTCGTTCTTGAACGGTAAATCGAGATAGTCGTCGGCGCCGGCGTGAAGACCCAGCAGCCCATCATTATCTGAGCGCCTGATGCCACTAATCAGCATCACAGGAACACTATTAGTCCGCTCGTCATCTTTCAGCTGACGACAGAGTTCCAAACCGTTTAGCACGGGCATCACTACGTCGCTAATTACGACGTCAGGTTGAAACGATGCAGCAAGCTTCAAGGCTGCCAGTCCATCTGTGGCACTGGTAACCTCATAGCCTTCGGCGGCCAGGAGCTCGACCAATAGATCTAGAACCTGCTTGTCGTCGTCGACAATTAGGACCCGGCCTCGGTCGGAGGTGCTAGTTTGCATCGATCTTGTCCAGACTTTTCCGAAAGAACCTGAAGGTTTTTGACGGCAGTTTGCGCGGGAGTAGCGTACTAATCAGCGCGAGTACGCTGAGCGGCGAGGAGTATAACAGCTTTGGCCGACGTTTGTCACTATTGTTTTCTATAGTTTAGGGGAAATTCCGAGGTTAGTTTTCCCCCAAAAGTTATTGCCCGCGCTTCCGGGTTCCAGGATCGGAGCCCGTGGTCTTGGCGAAGTAGCCGGCGCGGTAGTTCAACTTCAGACTTTGCTGTTTAAATGCCGGGTTAATAACCTGAATCTCAATCCGCCGATAGGAACCATCCCGAGACTTGTTTGACGGCGAATAGGCCACCAGATACTGCTCTCTTAAGTCCTTTTGGATTTGAATAAAGGCGTCGCTCAAGTCTTTTTCATGTCTCGGGAAATATGCTCGACCTCCGGTTTGTTCGGCTATTTTCCGCAAGGAAGACTCCTCAACATTGAAACTGTAGCGGTCGCCTATACCAATCGCATAAATCAGCGCGTCGGCCTTTTGTGCACGTTCAATGGCTTCATGCATCTTCATGTTGCTACTGGTGTCAACGCCATCTGTCAATAAGATTATGGCTCGACGCGAATGTTCGGCGGACGCGCTCAGCAGCTCCTCTGACGTGGCCCAAACAGCATCCCAGATAGCCGTTGATCCCGCCAGATTCTGGTTGGTTCCTGAAATTGGAGGAGTTCCGTTCACCACGACCCCGCCGCCGATGTAGCCCGAAGGCGGCACGAATTCGACTCGATCTATCGCCCGTCGAAGTCTATCGATACTTCCCGTAAAACCCTGCTCCAGAGTTGTCTCGCCAGTGAATGACAAGATAGCGGCTTCGTCTTTCGAGGCCCGAATAACATCTTCCAAAAATGCTCTCGCCGCCACTTTTTCATCAGGCAAGGTACGCTCTTCAGAAGCACTGGTGTCGATGAGGATAGCGATTGAAAGTGGAAGATCTACGTTCTGTTGAAAGGTAAAGATGGTCTGTTGTTGGCCGTCTTCGAAAATGCGAATGTCTTCAGCTTTCAGACTGCTGACAAAGCGCTTGTTCTTATCAGCAGCAGTAAAAAATAGGTTGGTTAGATTTGTTTCTACTTTTACGACTTCATCGGAGTCTGCCGGTATCTCTTCGCGTACACGCGGTGTCGGTGATGGTGAAGGCTGTGCTACCAGGGGGCCAGCGTTCGAGTCGGTTTGAGTTTGCGCAAACAAACGATGTCCAGCAGTGCTACTCAAGACGAGTAGCAGAAACAGCAACAATAACTGGGGACGTTTGAATTCGTTTTGACGTTTCATCACTTGTACACTTAAGGCGCGTCCGATAGGGCTTTATAACCGCGCTTCGTTCTAACCTTTAGATCACTATTACGTTCAGCCAGCCTGACATCGATCTTGCGAAAGTTTCCGTCGTAATTCTTGTTCGCCGGGTTGTAAGTAACCAGGTATTGCGCGCGCAACTCTTTTGAAATTCTGGTAAACGAACGCTCGAGCGAAAGCATATCTCCGGTAAAGAAAGAGATGCCCCCGCTTTCTTCTGCGAGGGTTTGCAAAACTCGATCGCCAGAATTGGCAACCGTTCCTGCTTCAACGCCGGGCACGGTACTCAAAAAACCAGCCTTGGTCGAAATCGTAAAAACAGTAGTTTCAGTTCGTTGGGCTATGTCGATCGCATCGCGCTGGTTCGCACGACTGTAGGTATCACCGCCATCCGTAACCAGGACCAGCACGCGACGTCCCGGCGCCGATCTCATTTTCTCATCGCAAAACTGCCACACTGCGTCGAACAGAGATGTATGAGTGCCACACAGCGGTAGTCAATAAGTCGATTTTATCAGTGAAGTCCTGACGCAGCTTAACTTCATCGTCAAAGGTGCCGACAAGCACGCGATCCTTGCGTGGTCTAACAACTGTGTGAATGAAGTTCATTGCCGACTCTTGTTGAAACTTTAATTTGCCGGCAGTCGAGGCAGACGTGTCGATCAGAACCGCCACGTAGAGCGGAGTCGTCTGTGACATATCATCAGAAAAAGTCTCGATCGTCTGCGGGACCTTGTCTTCCAAAATGATGAAGTCCTCTTTTGTCAGACCTGGAACAAAAGATCCCTTTTTGTCGGTGACGGTGATTGGAAGCCGAACACGACGAACCGGAATTTTCACTGAACCACTGTCATCAATTCCGGGAGTTGGACTAGGAGAGGCTTTTGGATTCTGCGCTGATACTACTAGCGCGGCCGCCAGCAACACGACAAAAGCTGACAATAAATTGAACAAAAAACGCGGAAAAATCGGTGTCATAATATTTGGATTATGGTTAAGGCGATCTGTGCAGTGTGCTGGATGCCGCCGTTTCGATGCTTTCGAGTGCAAACCTGTTGCCCTTTCTGATTGTTGATGTGATGCCCAACACCACTGAAATCCGCTTTTCTAAGGAGTGGAAACTGAGTCGCGTGGTTCAATTTTCCGAGCCGGTGTTACAATGCGCCCGACCAGACCAAGCCTAACTAGTCGCGCAAGTAGTCACCTTCATGCCCGACAATAACGACAAACCGAACCCAACAGCTGCTTCTGAGGCGATTCCTGAGTTCATCAGCCATTATCGCATCTTGCAGAGACTCGGCAAGGGCGGGATGGGTGAAGTATTTCTCGCCGAGGATACTAAACAACACAACCGCAGAGTCGCGCTTAAGGTTTTGCCGCCGGAACTCCTGAAAGATTCGGGTCGATTGCGACGCTTTCGCCATGAGGCACGCGCTGTTCTCGCACTGAATCATCCGAATATTCTGACCGTCTATGAGATTGGCGAATCGGCTGACACCTATTATCTCGCGAGTGAGTACATCGAAGGCGAGACCCTGCGTAACCAGATGTGGCGCCAGCCGCTGACACTTGATGAACTCCTTGGCGTCGGGATTCAAGTCGCGATGGCACTCGAGGCTGCTCACGTCGCGGGCATCGTGCATCGCGATATCAAACCGGAAAACATAATGTTGCGTGAAGACCGATTCGTGCGCGATCGGTTTGTAAAAGTTCTCGATTTCGGACTCGCAAAACTCATCGACCACGACTCACCTGCGGCTGATCCGGAAGCAGTCACAATCCCCATTACCCACACGAGTCCAGGCGCCGTAATCGGGACAAGCGGATACATGTCCCCCGAACAGGCTGAAGGCGACGCGGTCGACGGTCGCTCAGACATTTAGTTTAGGTGTTGTGCTCTACGAGATGGTCGCGGGTGAACCGCCATTCAAGGGACGCACCGATAGCCACACGCGAGTGTCAATTCTTGATCACGAACCTGCGCCACTGCTCCAATACTCGGCAGAAGTGCCGCGACAGCTCGAGCGAATAGTTTCAAAGGCTCTCGCAAAAGATCGGACACAGAGATATCAGACAGTTACCGATCTAAAACTTGATCTCGAACAACTTCGTAACGAACTCCAGCTCTCGAGCACCGATGCCGCCGGTCTGGATCGAGCCCTTCATAAGAGTCTCGCCGAAACCATCACAGCGGCGTCCGTACCGACGCACGATCGTGGACAAGTCGACACGCACGCCGAATCAAAACCGGAAACAGGAACGAGTAAAATCGCCGATGCTAATCGTCAGAAGGGGTTGATCTTCGTAGGTCTTGGAATCCTCGCATTGCTCGTTGTTGTGAGCCTGGTCTACTGGCGCTCTTCGCCACCGCCGATCAACTCGATTGCGATCCTCCCATTCGTTAATGAGAGTAACGATCCCAACGCCGACTATCTATCAGACGGAATTACCGAGAGCATCACCAACAGTCTTTCACAATTGCCCGGGTTGAAAGTGATGTCGCGCAACGCTGCGTTTCGTTTCAAGGGTTTGAAGCAGGATCCGCAGGAAACAGGCCGAAGCCTGAACGTTGGCGCGGTGTTAACAGGTCGACTCGTGAAGTTTGGCGACCGGGTGATTATTAAGACTGAGCTGATTAGCGTGGCGGACGGATCTCAGATCTGGGGTTCCGAATTCGACAGCAAATTGTCAGACATCTTGTCAGTCCAGGATGAGGTCTCTCGAAAGATATCGGAAAACTTACGAGTGCGTTTGACGGGAGCCGACGAGGCAAAACTGGCGAAGCGTTATTCGAACGATGCCGAGGCTTATCAACTCTACTTGAAAGGTCGATACTTTTGGAACAAGAGAAACGAAGAGGGATTTCGCAACGGTATCGATTATTTCAAACGCGCAGAAGAGCGGGATCCAACATTCGCACTCGCTTTCTCCGGATTGGCCGACTCGTACGCGTTACTCTGTGATATTGGCGTGGCGACACCGGTAAATGAAATGCCTAAGGCGAAAGCAGCCGCACAAAAAGCTGTCGATGCGGATCCAAATCTTGCGGAAGCCTACACCTCACGCGCGTTCGTGAAACTTGCTTACGATTGGGATTGGCTGGGTGCGGAGAGCGACTTCCAACAAGCGCTCAAGTTGAACGCTAAATATCCGACGGCCCATCAGTGGTATGCGTCGTATCTGATGCAGATGGGTAAATTCAATCGCGCGAAAGCAGAACTAGAGGAAGCGCACAACCTCGATCCACTCTCGCCCATCATCAGCGCCAACACCGGACTGTATTCCTACTACGAACATAACTACGACGACGCGATTGACAAGTACAAGTTGACACTACAAAGCGATCCTGATTTTTGGGTGGCGCGTCACTACCTCGGGCTCGCATATGTCCAGAAGGGAATGTTCAACGAAGCAATTGCTGAGTTGCGATCGCTGATTAAGGTGCCCAGTGGTCCACTACCAGACGACGTTGTCGCAGCGGAGACAGAGGCCGCTGCCTCACTGGGATTCTCTTATGCGATGGCAGGAAAACGTGCTGAAGCCCAGGCGATCCTGGATCAACTTCAATTACTTTCGCGGCATCGGTATGTTTCAGGAATTTACTTCGCAGCAGTGTATGCCGGACTCAAGGATAACGATCATGCTATCGAGTACTTAAATAAAGCTTTCGAGAGTCGTCATCCGGGGCTCGTACTTATCAGGATCGATCCGATGTTTGATAGGCTCCGCTCAGACGAACGTTTCAAAGAGTTGGTAAAGCGCTTTGAGCCGATTCCTTAGATTTCACCTGTGCTCTCATTATCCAATTCTTCCAATAGCCCAGCTAACTCAATAGGAAGGGACGCCGTGAATTCCAGGCGCTTACCCGTCTTTGGATGAGTCAAACCCAAACGTTCCGCGTGCAGAAAATGTCGGCCGAGATTCCGTACGTGTGATCGAAGTCGCGCGTCTTGAATTGTATTGTCGCGTCCCCCGCCGTACGTTTCATCTCCGACCACCGGGTGTCTTAGCCAGGCCAAGTGAACACGAATCTGATGTGTACGTCCCGTCTTCAACTCCACGTCGAGTAGCGTAAACCGTTGGTAAC
>QHXL01000240.1:6727-7144 GCA_003222935.1 Acidobacteriota bacterium | reverse complement strand
GAAACTGCGGTTCTTGTCCAACAGCGCCGCGTTCAGTCGATACGCGGGATCTGCCAGCGCAAAGTCCCGAAAAGCTTTATACAGTGCGTCAGAAGTCTTGAACTCTTCAGCAAGCAACTCGTGGCGAAAATCAATCGCACTCGCTAGCCGGCTCGCTTCAAAACCTCGAATACGCCCGTTAACTAAATCACGAGCAAACGCAAATGTCGGACTTAGCAGACGACGCTGACTAAGATTCACGGTCCTCGCGTCGACACTTTCATCCGGTGCGATCCCGCCTCCACCGTAAACGGCCCGACCCGTGTCAGTCTTCTTTTCCTGGCCGGTAGGTTTAGCCGGTTCCTTTGACTCACTACCCGTTACACCGCCATGGGTGTAATAGTCGTAAAAACCACCGTTGGAGTAGTCACGTTGAAT
>QHXL01000240.1:504-6540 GCA_003222935.1 Acidobacteriota bacterium | reverse complement strand
TTGATCAAAATAACCAGCGGCGTCAGGTCAGGCGAACTGTTTCGCGATTCGTAGGTGTTGTCTCGATAGCCGTTCCGACCTTTTTGCGTAAGTATCAGTTGGCCGTTGCGGAGAAACACTTGAGCCACGTGAATCGCCTGGTCCAAAAATCCACCGGGGTTATTACGTAGATCAAGAACGAGCGAGGTCATACCCCGCCTGTGTAGACGTTCAAGGGCATCCAGCAGCTCATCAGTCGTGGTGTAGTTGAATCCGCGAGTCATGTCGATATAACCGACTCCGGGTTTCAACATGTAGGCATCGGGAATTGATGGCTGAGGCACAGCATCGCGAACGATGTCGACTTTTTCGATCCGCTTATCTGCAGCTCTTTCCAGCGTTACCCTTACGGTTGAACCGCGCGGACCACGAATCTTGTCTCGGACTTCCAGCGAGGCCTTGCCGCGCATCGCCACGCCGTCAACTTCAACTATGCGATCTCCAAAACGAAGGCCACCGCGTTGAGCCGGTGAATTCTCGAAAGTCGCCGTAATGTAAGTGTCAACCTGGTCGCCGTAAGCGTAGGTTTGGATCGACGCGCCAATACCAAAGTACTCAGAGCGTTGGTCTGTCTTTAGTTCGTCAAATTCCTCGCGGTCGTAATAATTCGAATGCGGATCCAATGACCGCAGCATTCCGATAATGGACGACTTAAAGACGTTGTTGTAATCGAGTTTTCGGCCGTCAACGTACTGCTCCTGGATTACTTTCAAGGCTTCGTCAAAGTCGCGTTCAACGCCAGCGGTAACCGCTTTCGACTTGCGAATTGGACTAGTTGGGGCTGGTTGAGTTTGGGTTCTTTGTTGAGCAAACACAAACGCAGGAACCACCAACGTTGTAACGAGCAAAAGCAGGATTAAGTAGGCCTGAATTTTCTTCACGGAAAAACCTCAAAAAACTTCCTGGAATTTCGTGGCTGCTGCTGGCCGATTCGACAACAACGCCCTGAATTGCAATATAACGGATGCGATAGAGGTGGGCAAGGTTGTGTTTGGAACAGTGGATTCCTGGAGCCTTGTTAATCTCAACTGCCGACAGCGAGATCAAATAAAGTTTTCCAATTATATGAATTGCGCCGAGACGCCAGAACTTGAACAACCACTAACTTGACCTTTCTTTCCACGGCTCCGTAGAATGAACTTACCCCCAAAGATCATCGTAAGAGGCACTGATAGTATTTCGATTGGTCACCAAAGGAGTCTTTACGAAATGAGTAGTCCTTATACCAAGGAAGAACCCTCCACGACAGAGTCGGTCGACGACCTGATGCTTCGCGACGAAGAACGAGAAGCAGGTGAAGAACATCGCACTGCCTCGTCAGTCCGGGACATTGCCTCTCGAATTCCGGAGTCGCTGAGTGCGATCGGTCGGGACATCAGTCGAACTATTGAGAAAGCGATTTCAGCAAAGGACGACTATGTGGTTGCGGTGAAGATTTCCCCGGAAGCGCAAGAGAAGCTCGAGCAGCTGGTCCAGGCAGGAGTATTTCGTAGCAGAGCTGAAGCAGCCGGATTCCTGATCGATGAAGGAATCAATACCCAGGCCGCGTTGTTTGATCGAGTTCGTCAAAAGCTCGCTGAAATCGAGCGGTTGCGTGCTGAGCTTCGTGGGCTGATTGCCCATAAACCGGCATAGTGTTGCGGAGTTTTTGTTTCCCCGCTAACCGAATCAGACGCGGGACAAAAACCGGCTGATAAATCAATTCGGTACCCTTTCAGGAGTGCTTTACCTTCTATGTTCCTCAGAAGGTGAAGCACGCCTTTTATTTAAGAAGAGAAAAAGTGACATTTCAAATACCGTCCGCTAACGTCGAACAATTTACGCTCGCAAACGGCCTGCGCGTGGTGCTTAGCCAGGACCATGCGGTGCCGGTGGTTTCTATTGCTGTCTATTACGACGTTGGCTCACGTAACGAAAAAGAGGGTCGCACCGGTTTTGCTCATCTGTTTGAGCACATGATGTTTCAAGGCTCTGAAAATGTTCCGAAGGCGGCTCACTTTCAGTACATTTTCAATGCCGGTGGCACGATGAATGGAACCACCTCGACAGAACGCACTAACTACTTCGAGACGCTACCGTCAAACTACTTACCACTAGCCTTTTGGCTGGAAAGCGATCGCATGCGTTCGCTCAAAGTCACCCAGGAAAATCTCGACAATCAGCGTAACGCTGTCCAGGAAGAGAAACGACTTCGCTACGACAATCAACCGTATGTAAATGCCTTCCTGCGGATGAACGAATTGATTTTCACTAACCCGGCGAATGCTCATTCAACCATCGGTTCAATGGAAGACCTCGATGACGCAACGATCGATGATGTGCGCGAGTTCTTTCGTGTCTACTATGCGCCAAATAACGCAGTGTTATCGGTGGTCGGCGACTTCGATGGTGCCCAGGCTCGAGAACTCATAGAAAAGTACTTCGCAAGTATTCCGGCGCAACCGCTTCCACCTTCTGTAGACGTGAGTGAAAAAGAAGAGGTGGCAATCAAGAATGAGATTTTTAACGACCCGCTAGCGCCTGCACCAGCCTTCGTTCTGGGCTGGAAGATTCCGGCACGAAGGACTCCCGAGTTTTATGCTTTGTCGCTGGGCGGCACGCTTCTTTTCGACGGCGACAGTGCAAGGCTTTATCAGAAGCTTGTTAAAGGCGACGAATCGGTTGTTTCCATCGAAGGTGGGATAGACGAACGTCGCGGCCCCTCGGCGTTTTACATCTTTGCGCTGCCAAAACCAGGTGAAGAAGTGGCTGAGATTCGTGAGAAGATCTTCGCCGAGATCAAATCGATCGCTACCGAAGGCCCCTCAGACGAGGAGATGGAGAAACTACGCAACTCACTTTGTAATGACGCAGTTCGTGGTCGCCAGTCGACTATGTACCGCGCGCAACGGCTCGCAGAGTTTGCGTTGTACGATTCTGATCCGAGTCTGTTTGATAATGAGTTGGACCACTACCTCAGCGTTACTGCTGCCGACATAAAGAACTCAGTGTCTCGTTTTATTGATGTTGATAATCGAGTAGTGCTCGACATAATTCCGGTCGCCGCTGCCGAGGAAGAGGCAGAAGTAGCCGCATCGCCTCAGCCGCCGGGAGAGACAAGTCAACCCGCATCCCCCGCACCACAGATTCCTGAGCAGCCTTTCTCAGAACCTGAAACAGTTCATTCTGAAATTCCACAAATTAGCGCAGAGCCTGTGAAGGATTTGGCCGACACGCAGCTATAGCCGAGGTGGTTGGACCACCAATATAAGATATGACTTCAACTGAAACTTTTCGTAGCCAGATCCCCGCGCCACTACCACCTCACCCAATCGTCATTCCTGCTGCACGCGAGACGGTGCTGTCTAATGGTTTGAATGTTGTTGTGGTAGAGGATTCTCGTTTACCGCTGGTTAATTATCGATTGGGATTGCGAGTGGGAAGTTCCTATGACCCTCCTGGGTCTCCCAGCCTGACTGATCTCCTCGCGGGCTTGCTGCCCGAAGGAACCGAATCCAGAACGAGTCGCGAAATTGCTGATCAAACAGCACGAGTAGGCGCGAGTCTGTCTGCGGGCGCCAACTCCGACTACACAATCGTTGCAGCTTCTGCACTCAAGCAGTTCAGCGAGCAGATCCTCGACTTGATGGCTGAAGTCATCCTGCAACCCTCGTTTCCAGAGAACGAAGTTGAACTAGCCAAACAGAACACCAAGGAGAGTTTGCGGCAACAACGCGCGCAGCCTTCTTTCCTTGCGACGGAGATGGTCTCCAAAGTGATGTTTGGTGAACACCCTTATTCAATAATCGCGCCGACTCCGGAGTCGCTCGATCGACTGACCAGGGATGAGTTTGTTCGTTTCCATCAAAAGAAGTTTGTCCCGAACAATGGTGTCTTTATCGTCTCCGGCGACGTTCGTTTCGAAGAAATAATTGCTCGACTCGAGTCGCTTTTTTCGACTTGGAGTTCGGGTGAGGCATTGAGCACTGAGTTTCCCGCAACGCCGAAGAGAACAAAACGCTCCGCCTATCTCGTTGATCGACCGGGTTCGGCGCAGTCGAACATCGTGATTGCTAATAGCGGAATCACCCGCTCTAATCCCGACTATTTTCCGATGCTTCTCATGCATACGGTTTTGGGTGCGACCGCATCTTCCCGTCTATTCATGAATCTGCGAGAAGAGAAGGGTTATACGTACGGCGCTTATTCGAACCTGGATGCCCGCAGGACCGCGGGGACATTTCGCTCAACTGCTGAAGTCCGCACAGCTGTGACCGGCGACTCGTTGAAGGAGTTCTTCTATGAGTTGGGTCGTATTCGCGACGACCGTGTTTCAGACAAAGAGATCAACGACGCTAAGTCGTATCTGACCGGCGTTTTCCCGATTCGCCTGGAAACGCAGGAAGGGCTGATTGATCAACTTGTACAAATCAAGATGCTGAACTTACCGTTTAATTATCTCGAGACTTACCGAGATCGAGTCCAGGCGGTAACCGTAGAAGAAATCCAACGCGTGGCCAACGCTTATGTGCGTCCGGACGAAGCAGCTGTAATCATTGTGGGCGACGGTGCGGCCGTCATGGATCAAATACGGCCCTACGCTGAAGAGATTGAAACGTACACTACTGCCGGCAAACGCAAGGAGACTTCGAGGTCAGCGCCTGCTGCAAATGTAGTCGGCTCGTGGGCTATCGAGGTTGAAACTCCACTTGGCCAGGCAATTCCCGCCACGTTAACCGTCTCGAGCGAACCTACAGGCCTTACCGCAAAGATAACGTCAGAAATGGGCGATGCCGATATCGGGCAGATTGAAGTGAATAACAACGCCTTCCAAAAGACAGCCGCTATAGAAATGCACGGCCATTCAATAGAGATTCAGTTGGCCGTTCAATTCGATCACGAACAGGTTGAGGGAACGCTAACAATGCAAAATTCCTCAATGCCCTTCACCGGTTCTAAACTCTAAGTTCAGGAATGTCCGATAAACCTAGAAATGTCCGATAAACTTCAGTTTGTCGCGAGATTGTTAAGTGACCGCCGGGCGCTGAAAGAATCTTTAACCGACGGCACAAACTAAAGTTCGTCGTACTTTTTAGAACAAAACGCCCGGCACTACCAAAGTGCCGGGCGTAATCACAGGAGGAACCGAGCGTTATGGTCGTCGCTATTGATTGCGACTATCCGAATAACCTCAATCGTTCAGATGTTATTTTGTCTAACACAGGTTGCCTTCATTGCTCGTACCGCAATACCGTTCCATCTCCGCCTACTGCCCATCCGATCTTCTTGTTGAAATTCAACGCGTAAAGGTTTTGCTTTGTTGTCGACTCCTCTTGTACCCACGTTCGGCCCTGATCCGCTGTACGGAGTATTGTTCCGCCTCGACCAACTGCCCATCCATCATCATCATTTAAAAACTGAACGCTTAGAATGGTCGCTTTAGCGGGGGTTACTACCGCACTCCAACTTTCTCCGCCATCTGAAGTTCGCAGAATCGTTCCGCGTTCACCAACCGCCCAACCTTTCTTATCGTCTCGAAAGTCGATGTGAATAAGTTCAGTCCGACTTGGCGCTCGTTGTCGGCGCCAACTTTGTCCAGCATCGTCTGTATAGACGAGTATGCTGTCAACCACT
The DNA here is from genome assembly GCA_003222935.1 of Acidobacteriota bacterium. GTDB lineage: Bacteria > Acidobacteriota > Blastocatellia > Pyrinomonadales > Pyrinomonadaceae > PSRF01. Next base: position 888 of record QHXL01000240.1, on the reverse strand, counting down.
CGATCACGACGACTTACCGAACCCACTACCCAGCCTTTTTTCTTACTCGAAAAGCGAACGCTATAGAGTTCTACATCGGCGCCCTCAAATTCACTCGGCAGGAAAGTCCGGGAAGGTTCCCATTGATTGCCGTTGTCGTGGGTGACGAAAATGATGTTGCCCGCCAACAGAAAGCCGGCTTCTTTATCGCGAAAATATATGTCGTTAATCGCGTTGTTGGTGCCGACGTTTTGGCGAACCCACGTCTGACCACCATCGTCCGTGCGACTTAAGTAACCTTCGTCGCCTCCAACCCAGCCTCGTTTACTATCAAGAAAGTAGACCGTGTTTAGATCCTGCCCCTTGATACCAACCTGCGTCGGCCGCCAGGTAGTCTGGGCGAAG
>QHXL01000240.1:0-429 GCA_003222935.1 Acidobacteriota bacterium | reverse complement strand
CCTTAGAAAAACTAACTACTGAAATTATGTTTCGAGTTTTGTACCTTAGTTTGTTTTTCGGTACAAGTTTTGGCGACGCCACTTCGAAGTCTGACGCGAAAGGCCACGCACATTTCAGATGCGCGTGGCCGTTTCAGTTTGCACTCTCCGCTATTTCAAGGAGCAGCATTTACTCGATAAACTCGTCCCTCAAGAACAAGCACAACCTGTTCTCCAAGCGAGAAGTATTCTGCGAGTTTCGGTTTCTGTTTCAGCAGAGCGAAGTAATCGTCACTGGCAAAAACCAAGACAGTTTCAGGTAACTTCGACTCAGGTTTGAATTCCGAATCGGTCCAAACACCATTAACGAGATAGAACGTCTTAGCTCCCATCCTGCGTACGGGACTCGCGGGGGCGTCAGTGTCGAGTTTTATCTCTTCCTGCTGTGCT
>QHXL01000239.1:6256-6724 GCA_003222935.1 Acidobacteriota bacterium | reverse complement strand
AAAACGCGCAGTGCGATGAACAACTCACCGCACTGCGCACCCAAAGGTCACGGCGTGTACTCATACGCGCCGATATCAATTGCCCCAAATACCGGCCGCGCACTCGCCGTACCAACTGCCAGCGCAGTGTGGAACGGCGGATGAAATGCCGGTGGAAACAGCGGGCTAATGAACGGATGGCCCGACGGGCTTGGTGGTGCGTTGTTGCCGGTGTTGACCAAAGGACTAGTCGCAATCGGCCGCACATCGTATGTAGCTATGTTTGTAAAACCAGGGTTAGTGCCGAAGATCGTTCCGGTCCAGGCCGTTGGAATTAACGCCGACCCGGTTGGCAGCCAATTATTTGTTCCGGTGCTGACTCTTCCCGCAACCCAGCGCGTTCGCGTCTCGAGCACAACCTTGTCGATCGGTGCGCCGCCCACACGGAAGAAGACATTGTTGTGAACCTCGAGACTGTCGATACCTTCA
>QHXL01000239.1:0-6213 GCA_003222935.1 Acidobacteriota bacterium | reverse complement strand
AAACCGATAGCGGCCTTTAGTTTCTCCTGTGCCATCACTTCCAACACGCGCCATGCGAGTTCCCTGCGTGGGAATGTGCTGGAAGACGTTACCGACGACATCAGAATCTTCACGCGCAGTGTCAGTCGAAACTTTCTTGTTACCGTGAGGGTCAGGACCAATCAATTCAATTTCGCCGTAGAAGCCGCCCGAGACCCAGTTGTAATAGATCTCGTTTCGTTCCGCGCGGCTCTTGATGTTATTGCCACCATTTTGATCATGCAGGTAGCAGTACTGCATACGGAAGACCGAACCTGGATACGCGAACTCATCCGTCGCCATGTAAACCGGGTGCTGACCGGTGCCATTTCCACAATGATAGACTTCAACGTATTCGAGGGTCAGCGAACCAGAGTCAGTATCGGCGCCAAGAATGCCGTGTGCCGGACAATCATGGACCACCGTATCGCGAATGGTGATGTCGTGAGCGTGATNNNTCAAAACCTTCAAAGACATAGTAGTTCGACAAGCGAAATTCCACGGTGTTGGTGCCACCCGAAATAATGGGCCTCAGACCGTTTACTCGAATTCCACGGATCGTTATCTTGTTAACGGATGTTCCGGGCCTGGTGAAAATAAGGTCACCCGGGTAAGTCGCATTACCGTCAACCTCGACCAGGTCACCCGGATTGAGGAGGGGTGCGACAGCCTGCAGTGTTGTGTAGGTCCTGGTTGGTCCAACTTGATAGGTAACTGCCGATGCACTACTCCCACAGACAGCAACGACAAATAACGCAATGATGAGGCGCTTCATGAGTTTCTCCTTCCCACAGAGGGCGAGCGGTTGACAGGCGCGGTCGAGACGCCTGCTAAAACGGGGGAAATCTATCTCGTACGGTTCTTGTTTTGACTAATCGCTTTCGCGAGGACGTAACGTGCGCGTTCGTATTCGTTTCCAGTTTCTGCAAATCCGACCACACCCCTGGCATCGGAAAAGACGCGAGGCACCACGGCTTTTAGCTGTCTGTTTATTAATGCGTTCAAGCCGAGTTGACGTGCGAGCGTCAGGTAAATGTGGTCCTGCAAACCCCGGCGCAGGTTTGCCAGCTGTATTGAACTAATCGGTCCCGCAATGCCCCTGTCCTCTTCGGGATGGATTTTGTCCTCGCCTGGATAAATCAAGACACCGTCGCCATTGATGTAACCCTGATCCTTCAGCGGTTTATTTGGTTGACCGCGATTGTCGAAGGTGATCGGGTTGGCCCAGACGTTTTGTCGTCTCTCTCCTACTTTCTGCCGATTGTGTTGCCAGTGCACCCCATGCCAGAGGAAGTAGTTATCAATGTCGTGCTTAAAACAGGCCCAGATCGTGGCACGCGGATCGGTCGCGGGAGCATCAATAACGATCGCGCCGGCAGCGGGTCTACCGCCGTTGTAGATCCAGTACTTTCGTCCGCGCGAACGCTCCTTCTTAGCTTGCTCAATGTCGTAGCCGAGCGGTCCTGTATCCCAGTAGTTAATTGCACCATCGAGTTCTTTGACGTAGTGCTTCGTTACAAAAGTGGGGAGAGCTTTTCCTGGACCAGGATTGGAAGAGATATTCTCGGCGAGTTTGCGAATGTACGCATACTGAGATCGTCCCGGCTCGTCGGGCAAGTAAAGGAAAGTAACTGCGTCAGGAAAGTTCCTGTTGATGAAAGTCATCCACTCGTCTGACGTTTGCCAGGCATTCGACCGTTCATCAAAATCTTTGCCCGGACCGTAGAACGTTCGCGGAATGATTCGATTTCCGACTCCTTCTCCTGGGCCCTCGTAACCAAAAGTCTTTGTAAAGTCCTGACCCGTGAAAAGGCCCTTTGCAGCATTTACTGTTTCGATATCGTAAGCATGGACGAGTTCGATTCGTTGACGATGGGCGAACCGGTGGTACTCCGGATCCAGGTTGCGTCCCTGGTACAGCACTGGCTGCATTGGCTCGTAATAGACCATCACATCCATGGTGTTGCGATCAGGTAACGTGAAATCAAACAGCTCCAGTTCTACTGGAACTGCCTGCTTGTGCCCATCTGCGTTGACACCAATTTCACCACGGTAAATGCCAGCACTAAGGTCCTTGCGGGTGTAGATCTCGATCCAGATCGCCTGGTTCTGGAGAGGACCAACGGAAAGTGGAAACCCTCCTTTACCCGCTCGTGCATTTTCGGGAACCAATTGAACCGGCTTCCAACCTGTATCGTTTGTTCGCGCTGCGGCGGTACCGAGTTTAAAGACCCAGTCAGCGTGCGACGCCACGTCGACATTCATGTAATTAACTGAGAAGAGTTGAATGTCACGTTGGACGTAGTTGGTCGGATCTGCGGTCGGTGGCTGGTGATTGATTCGGTCTCCGGCCTTCACTTTTTGCAGGTGGTCCAGAGAAGCCGACAACTTCTTAATGCCATCCGACCCTGCTTCAACAATTAACTGGAAGGCGATGACTTCGTTGCGTGCGCCAAAGATCTTGATCTTCTGCCCGTCCCACGACGAGTTTGACCGCTTGTTGGAGTTATTGAGATCGTCCCGCTCAACCTTCTCGCCGTCGTTAACTGCCCAAATAGATTTGACGGAGGCCATGACACTTCCCTGCAGCACGAAGTGAACCACCAGGAACATCACGCCTATCGATTTCGTCGATCCGAGTATCGTCATTAATATAAGACCCCTGCCCCTATTCTTCCGTAGCCAGTCCGACCTCGGTTCCCTTCGGCACTGCGTCATCAGTTTTCGGAGTGCGACCCGCGCCAACAAATGCTAGTCCGACTGCAGTTGTAATCACTGCGTAGATGAGCGTTATTAGTCGATCACGTCCCGGAGAACTGACCAGCACAATCAGGAAACAAGCGAGCCCCATTCCTGTGGTAACTTTTCCTACCAGGGCAAGTTGACCTCGACCGGAAAAACCGCTCTCTCCGAGTTCAGTGCTGGTATCAATTGGCGTATCGAGTTTCTTGAAAAAAGCATTAACGCGCTCTGCAAACGCTCCTGTCGGTTTGAACAGAATTACCGGCAGAAAGAAAGCAATCGTCGTAGTGACCGCCGGAATACCGATCAGGTAGGTCTCATTCAGACCCATTCCGCGATACCGATTGAGATAGAAGTTGACGAACAGTGAGGTGATAGCGCCAATAGCGTAAGCAAATACCGCGGACCACCATGGTCCACCCCTGACAAGAAAACCGTATAGCAATGGCAAACCGAGCGGAATCAAGAACATCGATTCAAGTATGAAGAGCAACGTAAAGATGCCGCTCGTGCCCTGCGCAAAAAGTAGTGCGACACCAATCATTACAAAACCGACTCCAAGCGAAGTGATCCGGCTCGCAACCAACATGTGTCGATCAGATGCGTCCTTGCGGAGATAGCCTTGATAAAGGTCCTTCGCAAAAATGCCTGTGATGATGTGATTGTGTGCGGAGAGTGACGCCATCGATGAGGCGAGCATCGCAGCGAGTAGAATACCGACCATTCCCGGAGGGAGTACGCGCAGACCCATCGCAATATATGCCGCCTCCGAAGGCTGGCGCAGTCCATTCGCAGCTGTTCCCAGTTCGGGTATTGCGACTCTTGCGATTAAAGGCGGGAGGTAGAAGATGACGCTGCCAATCGTGAACAGGACCATGCAGAGGATGGCAATTCGTTTCGCTGACTGTTCAGTGTCCGCACAGAAATAACGTTGCGCGTTGCCAAAATTGTTATAACCAGTAGTCTGCGAAATTGTGTAAACGATCAAAAATAGCCAGCCGTATTCCCCTGCAAATGGATTGAAGAACCCAGGCGGTGCTTGTGCAACAAAACTGCTGAAGCCACCTACGTTAGAGAGCGACAGCACCATCAGCATGCAGGCGATGGGAAACAGGAACATAAACTGGAACATGTCTGTGAAGCAGACTGCCCAGTAACCACCGAGCGACGTATAGCCCAACACGACTAGGCCGCAGATGACCACCAGGTACTCAACCGGAACACCCAGCGCGATCGACATAAAGCTTGAAAGCGCAAAAAGCCTTACTGAACCAAACATCAACTGACTTGGACCAGTGAGCCAGGAAAACGTTTTATGTGTCCCGTCGCCGAAGCGACTGCGGATGTACTCAACGACGGTCGTAACACGCGAGCGCCGCCAGCTTTTTGCAAAGACGATATAACCGAAGAAGAACGCGGGGACCGCGAGACTCATCAGGAAAACGCCAATCACGCCGTTCCTGTACGCGAAGCCGGCGCCGCCAGTGAATGTCCAGACTGAGAAACCGGACATAAACGAGGCCATCCCCGCGACCCACCACTCAACGCGATTTCCGCCCTTGAGAAAGTCAGACCCCAACCGCATGAAACGCATAAAAAATGCGCCGACGCCAGCCATCAAAAGCAGATAGCAGACCAGTACGACATAGTCGACGGCCTGTACTGAAGAGCGCATTCTTTTCTCCTTCTCAGACGAATAGGCGGCAGACTTTCAGAAGCTCATTTCCGCCCAGACAAACCTGACAACGCAGTTCCTTCCTTCGATCTATCGGTCACTGCTACTGGGGGAGTTCTACTTGCGCGGCGATAACAACGAGGCTGAATCTCGATCAATAAAGAGATGGGCGTCCGAATGCTGCCGCAGTATTGACGCCGGACAGGTTGTCGCCACTGGACCCTCAATTGTGCTTTTGATTGCATTCCGTTTGGCCGGACCAGGCACGATGGCAAATAATTTTGGTTGGGCCATAACTGTCGGGACGGTAAGAGAGAGAGCCTCTTTCGGAACGTCATCAATAGTTGCAAAGGCTCCGTCATTTACTTGTTGCGCGCGACAGACCTCGTCAAGTTCAACGACTTTGACTGCCTGGGGATCGTTGAAATCACAGAAGGGCGGATCGATAAACGCCAGGTGTCCGTTTTCGCCAATTCCCAGCACTGCAAAGTCGGGAGGATTTGATTCAAGGAGGGCGTTGTATCTTTGAGTCTCCGCAGCACCGTCTTCGGCATCTCCGCGGAGCCCGTGAAATTCCCCGAAAGGTACTTTGCTGACAAGGCGATCAACCAGAAAGCGTCGGAACGATTGCGGCGCATGCTCATCCATTCCGAGGTACTCGTCGAGGTGAAAACCTGTAACGCGGGACCAATCTATATCCGGAGCAGCTACCAGTGCCGCCAGAAATTCGTTTTGCGAAGGCGCCGAGGCGAAGATAGCGACCGCTCTTCCCTTAGCTTCGATTAGTCCACGAATTTCGGCTGCGACCACTGCCGCCGCCGCTGCTCCCATACTCGGTCGCGAATCGTAGACGTAGACGTTTAGCTTATCCGCCTGAAACTGTTCAATCAGGCCGCCAGCTGTTTCAGTCGCTTGTTTTGAAGATTCCATGTCTGCTCCCAGTCAATAATCAGCCCAGTTCCGGACCAGCAATCGCAAATATCAATTGCGAGGTACCAGCGTGACTTCTCTTTCCGTACGACATCCGAATTAGATCGCGTTGTTTAGTAAAGCCTCGCTCACTCAAAATCTGGCGACCGTGTACAAAGTCCGTATTCAGATCAATGTAGACCGGTTGGCCCATTAGCTGTCCCAGCATTTCGTCAAGGAGATTGCGCGCAACGTTTGCGTCTCTTGCTATCACTGGCCCAACGTAGTTAGCGACAGTGCCGGGACGAGCCATGGCAAATCCGCTCGTTGCATCGCCGTCATTCGCCTGACGTGGTTCCATCGACGACTCGCTCATAAGCATTTTCAGCAAGCGAGCTCGGTCGGTACCAAACGCTTCATGGTCCAACGCCAGCATTTCCTCCTGCCTACTCTCAGCTTCACTTGCATTACTACTGTTCGACTTCACGCCAGTGCTTGCCCAACGTTCAATCAAACACTCCTCGCTGAAATCAAGGCGTTGATAAACGGGCTTGCCAGTTGGGGTCGCGTCGAGTTTGACTGTCGCCACACCTGCCCCGGCCAGGTAGTTCATTGCGGCTTCCATCAGTCTTGTTCCGATGCCCTTTCGACGATGTTCGGGGTCGACCAACACCATTCCAATCCACGCCAGGTCACGTCCATAGGTTGTAGTGGTAGCGGTTCCGACTACCTCGCCGTTGCTTGTGGCGCAGAAGCATCCATTTGGCTCAAGTCGAAGCAAACGCTTCCAGTCGTTCTCGGTTTGGTTCCACTGAGCCAGTTCCTTGAGCCGTAAAGCAGCCGGTAAATCCGAGTCAAGCAGGAGTCGA
>QHXL01000238.1:2953-14553 GCA_003222935.1 Acidobacteriota bacterium | reverse complement strand
AGCGACCTGGAATTTGTTTCCTCGACCATGCAGAAAATCGCCGAAAGGGAAGTAGGAGAGGCGATGATGAAACAGGTTCGGGTGTTTCGCGAATTGCTGGCACAAACCCCCGTCGATCAACTCCAGGTACAGGAGAAGCCGGTCGTCATGTTTCGGGTCAGTGAAAACACCTGGCTCGAAGCGATCGTTCGCTACCTGGTCCATCCGAAAGAAGCAGGTCGGGTGAAGACGAGGTTGATCAAGGAACTTCTTGCCGAACTGAACCAGGAACCGGATCGAGTAATGTTCCCCAACGACAACCTCCGCTAAGAACTGCCAAATGCCTTCAACGTCCAGACTCGCGCGTGTTAGTGCAATGGCTGGTGCTGTAGTGTGGGCTTTCACACTCTTCTATCGTACGGGCGATTCTGCGGAAACCGATTTGATTCAAAAAGTGTTTCTTCTCGCCGTGTTGGTTGTCGTTCCACTTGGTATTTCTCTAGTTGAGACGAACGAAGAATGGATGACGTTAAGGATTGCGACGGTGCTCCAACCATTGGCCGCACTTCTTTGTTTGATCTCCTTCGCGCTTCCTCAAGGAATTACGGCGAGTAGTCTCGCGTCGACATGGCTCGTCACGGTTTCGTTTATTGCACTGGCAGGGCTACTTCGGATTGTCTTTTCCAAACAAAAGTTGAGTCTCGAACTCGCAGTTAGTGCCGGCATGATGTATTTGCCCGTTGGTGGCGCATGGTTCGTCGCTTCGCGTCTTGGATTTCAGCCATTGGGGTTTGGCGACACGATAGTTTTGCTCACAGCAGTTCATTTTCATTTTGCGGGATTCGCAGCGCCTCTTTTAGTCGGACTTGCCGCTCGTCAGTTGCCTGGGTCACGTCTTCCTGCCATTGCTGCGCTTGCCATCGTGTTTGGAACTCCGCTTGTCGCCGCCGGTATCACATTGTCGCCAAAGCTAGCACTTGCAGGCACTCTGCTTGTCGCATTTGGTCTGGTCCTACTTGGGTGTGTAGTTGTTTTCCGAGTGGTTCCAAAACTGCGAGTTAGAGTTGCACAAGTCTTACTAGTAATTGCCTCACTATCGAGTCTGGTCGCGATGGTTCTGGCAGTTCTTTATGCCTACAGTATTGTGACACGAACTGTAATTCTGGATATTCCTCAGATGGCAATGTCCCACGGCCTGCTCAACTCTTTTGGCTTCTCACTCTGCGGCTTACTGGCTTGGGCCATCGAAATGTCATCAGCCTCACCAACGTCTGAGGCGAAGTAAGCTGGAACCTTTTCTGATCTGCGCTGTCTAACTGTGTGACTGAAAGATCGGAGGTTCACACATGAGCGAGAAACACGCCGGTAATACGCCCCTGCCGACGATCAACGTAACGCCGTTGATTGATGTCCTACTCGTTTTACTAATTATCTTCATGGTCGCAGCGCCGCTGAAACCTCATCGCTTCCAAACTAAACTTCCCTCGCCGCCTGATAACCAACCAGCTACCGCAAACATTCACACCCTCGTCGTAACTGTTAACGACGATCGCACACTACAACTCAATTCACTCACGGACATGGGCACCGTCGATGACATGTCGAAACTGAATCAGACTCTCGTATCACTCTTTGCCGATCGTTTTAAGAATCGCGCGTATCGAGCAGATCTAGCGACTCGCAACGATTTACCCGAGAAAGATCGAATTGAGCGAACGGTGTTCATCAAAGCGCCGCGCTCACTTCCCTACGGTGAAGTTGCACGGCTTATAGATGGACTCAAAGGCACCGGCGCGGAGCCGATTGGTCTACAGCTCGATGGTTTGAGATAAGTGATCCCTCTCGCCAGAAAGGGGCGGCACCGGAACCGCCCCCCTTCCAGCTAATTTGCCCTAACTCCAGAACTCGAGTATCTGCTAAGCTTCCTGCTGTTTTAACGGGTGGAATTGGCCGTAGTTTTGGAGGCGTAGTAAATGTGGCGTAAGGCTTTTCAAAGATTCTTGTTGGTTTTAGTAGTGCTTTCACTTGGTGTCGCAAACTTACCCGCCCAGGAACCGACGGGAGGTGGCAGTATCGTTCGTGACATCACGGGCGGCGCTGCAATGATTTTTCGAGCGCCGAAGGATCCGGTTGTTGCGAACCAGGGCACTGCGGGTGGCGGCAAGATTAAAGGTCAACGACAACCCAAACCGACGGCTCCTAAACAAGATTCGATAATTGCCAGGGCCAACGCCGCTCGAAGCGCCCCCCAACCTAGATACGCAGAAGCCGAACAACAGTATCGTCTCGCCATGCAGGTGGCTCCCGACGACGCCCGATCTTTCGCCGGCCTGGGCAATGTATTTGTCGATCAGAAACGTTTTACTGAGGCTGTCGCCGCGTACCAGCAAGCACTGAAAGTAAACCCCGGTTACACACAGGCCTTCCTGCCGTTGGCCTTCTCTCTGGCTGCGTTGAGCCGTCATCAAGAGGCCATCGAAATCTATCAACAGACCATTAAGCTTGAGCCGCAAAATCCTGAAGTCTTTAACAACCTGAGTGCGGTTTACAATCAAACCAATCGTTTTCAGGAAGGTATGGAAGCAAGCTCGCAGGCGATAAAACTACTGGGCGACACAGGGCAAGCCTACACACAGGGTTTTCAAGAGCGGAATGAAGTCTTGTCGTACGCGTACAAAAACCTCGGCAACGCTTTCAACGGAATGCAACGTTACGAGGAAGCTGCCGTGGCTCTGAAGCGGGCCGCTGAAATCGAGCCGACGAATGTTGCCGCTCAATTCAATCTCGGTCTGACGCTCTACAACGCTGGTCGATATTCAGAGGCGATAGAAGCCTACAAAGAAGCGATTAAGCTGCGACCGAATCTTGCTCAAGCTCATTTCAATCTGGCTATAACCTACTACGCGATTAACGATCGCAAGCAGGCCATGGATGAATATGAAAAGTTGAAAGCGATCAATCCGGAACTTGCCGCGAAACTTCATTCGTTCCTGGTCAAGTAGTTCAATAGTCGTCACGTTTTCAGAAACAATGAATTTATTTGGCGCCGTGGAATCTAAGTCACTTCGTTGCCTCGCGTGTGTGATTGCGATGTTGCTTGTCTGTCTCCATGTCAATGGGCAGTCAGGACGTCAGAAAACAATTCCGCCGCCAGCGCCACCAACCAATGCCACGGTTGATAAGGGTGAAACCAAGACTCCAATCGTCATCACTTCGTTGGTTGCTGCCGCCGAAATCGTTCATGATGCGACTTACCTGAAATCGAATTTTGTCGACATCGCCTTAGACACTTGTTTCGAAACGCTCAAAGACATGAGAGTGGCCATGCCTTTGACGAAGGCCGGAAAGCTGACGCGGAAACTGGCGATGGAACGTGCAAAGCGCGAAACTGATGCGTATGTACTGTGGGTCGAAATTCGAGTCAAGGATGTTGGTGTCTGGGGCGACCGGACGATTCCCTACATGGACTATGTAATCTTCGCACCGCAAACGGCTGAGGTCGTAACCGAGGGAAGAGTTGAGCCAAACGACAGAGATGTTGTAATCGGTGGCGCGAAGGTACCGACGGTTAACAAAAAACCACAGGGCGACACCGGGCAAGTCAGAACAGGTGCTCGAAAGATCGCCGTGGAAATTCGTGATTGGGTTAGGTGAACCGAGGAGAAAACCAGAATGACGCTTAAAGAGTTCTATCTAAAAAGGGCAAAGGCCGAGTTTCCCGTTTTTCTAAAAGTGCTCAGGGCCTTGCCGCCGGACCTGAGTTACAAACCGCATGAACGGTCACCTTCCGCCCAGCAATTAGTTTGGACACTCACGTCTGAATTGAAAGCGTGTATCGACGTCATTGATACCGGAAAAGCTGATTGGACAGATGCAACGCCGCCTGCACTCGATGAAATGATCGGGATGTATGAGAAGTGGTCGAACGAGTTAGTCGATAAAGTGTCGAAAGCTGATGATGCCGCTCTCGATAAGAACGTCCAGTTTCTTTACCAGGGCGCGGTGATAATGGATGTGCCCGCGACGCAATTTCTCTGGGACTTCATGTTCGACGCGATTCATCATCGCGGGCAGTTGAGTTCGTACCTGCGACCGATGGGCGGAAAAGTACCTTCGATTTACGGTCCGTCGGCAGACGATCCCGGGATGTGAACGTTTAACTCTTGGGTGTTAGGTCGAGCGCTTCTACGATTCGCGTGAAGGGTATCTGTGCGGTCTCGTTTACTTCCTTTACAACGTCCGCGTTGGGCGCTTCAAACAAACACATGCAATGTGCTTCGCCCGGCACGAACGTCGTGCGAATGTAACGGACGTCCTTACCTTCGGCAGTGAACTTGTCACTGGTTTCGATTGCGGCTTTCTGGGCAGCGGCAAGTTGGTCCATTTCAATTCCGGGCAGACTGCGTTCGACCATGTAGACTGGCATGAGAAATTATCCTTTCAGAAGTTAAGTAGGGTTTCGCGGTTGATAAGGTACGCCAACTCCTATGTGTCTACAAGGTCTTTCGACATGTTGATGAAATGACACGGCAACTTGAGTTTCACATCTGAAGGAAAAGGAGATGTTCCTGTTTCCACATACCCGCGTTTGGCGTAAAAAGGCAGAAGTTCTTCACGCAGACTCACTACACTAATATCCATAAACTTAGCTCCACGCTTTCTGCAATACTCTTCCGCTCCCGTAAGGATTCGAGAACCTAGTCCGGCACGCTGGATAGTTGGATCGGCACTAAGCAAGCCAAGGTAAGTGTGATCGCCACGTTGTTCAAGATAGACGCAACCAACGAGCTTTCCTTCTTCCTCTGCCAACAAGAACTCTCCCGATTCGAAATGCTCAAGAACGCCTTCGATGGAGATGCGATTTCCGTCGACAAAGAATTCCTCCGCTATTTTGAATGCAGCATTGATCAGTGAAGTGATCTCGGGCACGTCGCTTAACTCGGCTCGTCTTAGATTCGTTGCACTCATCGATAGACCATTATGCCACGGGTAGTTCTCTCTGCTGTGCGTTTCTGTGCAACAAGTAGTCTACTTCTGCTTTTTAATAAAACTGTTCGCCTCGGCTTCGCCGCCGGATGTGAGGCGACGGCTCTGCCTCGCCGTAACAGGTGCTGTTGATATTGGGCTATGCCCCTGGTTCGGGCTCGGCCCCCTATGTAGTGCGTACTATTGAGCGAAGCTCGAACCAGGGGCACAGCCCAAATCGAACGCCGCACCTCACGGCGAGGCGGAGCCGTCGCCTCACGTCCGGCGGCGAAGCCGTTACCGATCATTTTGGTTGCGGCTCTGATGCTCTGTGCCTCTGTATGGATCAAGACTCGTTCATTACCACAGACACGAGGACGTAGAGGAACACAGAGATCCGGATTCTGTAACCCTCCACTTCATGCTACATTGACTGGCCTATCTCGCAGTAAATTCTCGCAACAGGACAAACTAATGAGCGCTATTGACAGCGATTTGCAGTCGAAGCCTGAAGCTCGTTCCGGACTTGACCCCTGGAAGATCGGAGAACTCCCACCTGCACCCCGGCCAAAAGGTTTGGGGTGGTTCGGTGCCATTGGACCAGGTGTTCGTAAAGTACGGACTTGCTTTGCTGTGGGTAGTGGGTGTTGCCGCGCTGCTCCAAACTCTACTCAACGTGGAGTTAGCACTGGTTGCGCTGTCGGCCTTCTATGGTCTGTTTCTGACGATGTGGCTGTGGAGTTTGTTGAAGGGTAGGTAAAGAAAGGAACACGCCTTACGACGTGTCCCACTAAAAATGGTGAGCCGAGCAGGGCTCGAACCTGCGACCCGCTGATTAAGAGTCGGCTGCTCTACCAACTGAGCTATCGGCCCATTGCGTTACGCGAGAGGAATTATACGGTCGAGAAAGGTACTGTCAAGCGAGCCTAATTTGTCGGGGCGTCACTCCGTGGGCGCCCCTCTGGTTTTACAGTTGAGCTAAATTCGAAGGGAGGGGCGCCCACGGAGGGACGCCCCGACAAATTCAGACTTCCGCTGCGCATTCACGTTCTGCAAGCAGGCGATGCACAGTTTCGATAAGAGTTTCGATGTCAGGCTTTGCCACGTAAGCCGTAGCGCCTGCTGCGAATGCCTGGCGCCGGTGAACTTCGTATGCGTCGCCGGTGTAGAAGATGCAAGGGATGCCGGGTGTGAGAAAAGTGAGTCGCTCACATAACTCCATGCCAGTTCCGTCAGGCAAGCGCTTATCTAACACGTAAAGATCGAAGGTACTTTTTGCGGCCAGTGCGCAAGCCTCCTCCATTGTTCCAGCTGTTTGCACGGCGTAGTCGCTTTCAGACAGTAGAACCTGAAGCATTTCTGACGTGTCGAAATGGTCGTCGACACACAAGATTCGACATTTGGGGTCTGACATTGGGGAACCTCCTTGCTCGGGTCAATTAACGGCCCACGACCGAGGAGAATCTGGCGGAGAGGTCAGGGGCGAGCGCATTATAGACGTGGTTTGCTCAAATGCGCTACGCCACTCGCAGCTCAAAGAACGACACCGTACAGATGGAAAGTATTGAGCTGCTGGCGGGAATCTGGAACGAGGGTCTTATTAGCTTTTTCCCTTGATTGTCTACGTATTTAGGATCGTTCACCTTTCTTGCGATCCAGTACTAGCAAAGGTGGGCAGCCCTCCTGCCCACCGCCAACTCTCCAAATGTCAACTTTGCGCTATAACGCTCGTGAGGGAACTCTGAGTTACCACCTACTTCAGTCGCGTGGAGTTTCAGTTTTCCGGTTCACAACCAACAGTAAGACGGCAGACATCGAAACTCCACGCGACTGAAGTCGGTGGTATCTTTCCGAAAGGGACCAGTCGTGTCCTAGCATTGAAATTGAACCTCTACGCGGCTAAAGCCGGTGGTATCTGGGCTTTATATATTCTCTGACGAACGTGGAGAATGAGAGTTTCAAGAGGCTCTCTAGAGCATATCGGACATTTTCTTGTCGGAGATTTTCTTTTTCTTCTCGAGGGCGAGTCCTACCTGCATGGCCTTCAGAATCTGATTCAGTACTTCGATGTCTTCATCTTCCGGTTCCAGTTCCTGATACTTTTCCAGTGTGGCAGACGCGGCGGCGAGGTCACCGAGTTTGTGATAGACAAGTGAAAGGTTGAAGTAGACCAGAGAGAAGCCCGGCTCAACTTGTGCTGCTGCTTCGTAGTGAAGCTTTGCGAGTTGTAGATTACCCGCGTCGTAGTAAAGATTCGCAAGGTTGTAATGAGCCTCGACGTGCCTGGGATCGTTCTTCAACGACATCGTAAAGTTGTCGAGTGCTTTTGGCAGTTCACCTCGCTCGAGATTGATGATCCCAAGATTACAATAAGCTTCAGCTACGTTGTCGCCTTCGCTGATTGCTTCCATGTAATGCTCGGCAGCTGTGGGATCACCTTGCTCGTGCAGCAGAAGCGCTTCCTCAAAAGGAGTCAACAAACGCGCCAGGCGACTTACCTCAGGCCGAAACAAACTCAGTTGACCTTGAAGCTCCGCCTCGATCTGACGAATGCTCTGACCTTGTGAACGCAGCTCACGCACACGTCTGAATTGAGTTAGAGCCTGAAAGTCGTATGTGAAGTCGGGTGTTTCGGACGGCGTGGAAGCCTGAATAATTCCTTGTTCAGTCCAACGGCGAATTGTCTTTTCGCTCAGGCCGAAGAGTTGTTTGATCTCTTTTATTGAGTAGGAAGATTTGACACGTTGGTAATCTGCCTTTAAAGGCATAGGTGAGGGAAACGAGATTACCTTCGAGTTCTTGTCTTTCATCTGCTGGCGAACAAGCTAATTTAAGATGCTTTTCGCTTCTTTGCTGCGGTCTTCGGTTTCACCAGTGTAATTTGCGGCTTCTTCTTCGAAGCCGTCGCTGGTGCTTTAACCATGGGTTTGCGATTCGATTGCTGCAAACTCTTTTTCAACGCGCTCATAATATCAAGTCTTGGCAGTTCTTCAACTTCCTCGAATTCCACAACCTTCCGACCTTTGATTTTCGCGTCGATCAATTTTCGCAGTGCGCTGTGATAATTGTCTTCCGTGTCGATCTCGCCGAGCGTTGTCACCATCTCCTGCACAAGCGTCGCCGCGAGTTTGAGTTCGTTCTTGTTTAGCTTCTGCGGAGTCAGATTTTTGACTCCCTCGAGCTCGGGAACGTCCTGCATCTTCCTCAATTCGTGTGGATAATGCAGCTTTTGCAAGACGAGACCATCCTCGTGTGGAAACACCGCGACCAGATCCTCACGATCGCGCAGCACAACTTTGCCGACGGCGATCTTGCCGGTCTGTTTCATGACTTCGCGCAACAATGCGTAAGGCTTTTCAGAGACCGGGCCGTCGGGACCTGCGAAATAGGGAGCGTCAAAAAAAGTAGTCGGAACTTCATCGCGGTCAACGAAGCCGACGATGTCGACAGCCTTGGTCGTTTTGATCTTGATCTTGGCGATGTCGTCGGGTTCGACAATGGCATAGCGGTCGGGCTCGTACTGGTAACCTTTTGTTATCTGGTCGCCGCTGACGATCTGACCACACTTCTTGCAGCGCTTGTCGTAACCGATGGGCCCATAGTCGTCGCGATGGAGTTGATTGAACGAGATCTTCTCACTCGTCTCAATAGCGTTGTAAATACGGACGGGGATGGCGACTAACAGAAAGCGAATGTGACCTTTCCAAATCGACCTCATATTTACCTCTCCTCATGCGAAACGCGGGCGAAAGCCCGCGCTATTTGTGCCTCCGCCGTTTTTTCCTCGCGAAGCGGGCGTATTATGCGGGGTTTCCAGAGTTCAAGTAAAGAATTAGTTTTTTGTAGTTACGCGCTTGGGTGACAGATCCGCAACCAGCGAATCGACTTTCGGTAACGGCTTCGCCGCCGGATGTGAGGCGATGGCTTTGCCTCGCCGTAACTGCAAGCCTTCGATTTGGGCTATGCCCCTGGAACGAGCTTAGCTCCTCCTAAGGCGATCAATGGTCTAGCACTGGGGCCGAACCCGAACCAGGGGCTTAGCCCGAATTGAACAGGCATTATTACGGCGAGGCAAGCCGTCGCCTCACATCCGGCGGCGAAGCCGAGACAAAAGTCACTAAAAGCACAAGACCTAACGACTCAGTACACCTTTACTCGATTCCTGCATTTCATATTTGTGGAGAATGTTGATACAAAGGCAAGACGCATGCACGGTAACCAACGATTCAGGAATATCATCAAGACCCTGAGGTTTCTCGTTGTCATTGCACTCCTCGTCGGGCCGGCTGCCGCATCCATCCAGCTGAGTGCCGGCAGAATAACCTCGACCGGCAAAGTGAAGGTTAACGGACAGCCGGCTAACCCCGAATCCTCAATTTATAGCGGCGCCGAAATGGAAACAGGGAAGGGGGCGACCGCTCTCGTAACTCTTCTTCAGCTTGGCAGCCTTCAGTTAAAAGAAAACTCGGGAGCGCGGGTCGACTTCAATGAAGCAAGGTTCGCGATTTCATTATTTGGCAACGGCGGTCTCAGGGTCACATCGCAAGCAAATGTAAGGGCAACGGTGCGAACGGCGGATGTCCAGGTAGCGGTTGATCACACAAAGGCAAACGAATTCACGATTGAGACGACTTGCGGCAAGGTCGTTGTATCCGCAATCTCGGGACGTCTCTTCCTGGCAACAGGTGGTGATAAATTTTCAGTGAAAGAAATTCTTGCCGGCTCAACGGAGAGCGTCGCTACACCAATACAGCCTGGTTGTAAGCAGGACCCGGCTCGCCCCGACTCCGTTTTGGCACAAGAAGTCCAAATCCCACCTACTGCTGCCGCCGTGGGTGGGATTTCGACCTTTAGTGCGAAGCTAGTCTGCTGCAGTTTTGAAGTGTGCGATCGATATGACGCAAGTGGCGCAACTGCCCCACTCACCCCGCTGATAACGCGTGCATCAAGGCCATTCTCATTGCTCCTGCTGACTGCCAGCGTTGTGATGCGTCTTTCGCCAGTGCACGATCGATGATGTCGCACACGGGTTGCGGAATATGCGGAGCCCGTTGACGAAGTGGAATGCAAGGCTGCTCAAAGATGGCTCGGATGGTGTCGTTCACGCTTGTCTTTCGCGTGAGGTCGAGTGCTAACGATCCGGTAAGGAGACTGAAAGCGGTCATTCCTACTGCATAAATATCCGACTGGGGCTTTACGTCTCGGAAGTTGCGCAACTGTTCCGGCGGCATGTACGCCAGGGTCCCGGCCATTTCACCTGCCATCGTCACACCACTCATACCGGACTGAGTAAAACTCTTGGCCAGGCCGAAGTCCGTTAGCTTAGCGATAAAGTTGGGCGACTCACCGCCAACGAGAATATTCTGATCTTTGAAGTCACGATGAATGTAACCCTGTGCATGGGCATACGAAAGAGCGTCGAGTGCTTGCGAAATAATTGAAATTCCATCGTTGTAAGCGAGCCGACCTCCACGCACTTCCGCGAGCTTTGAGGCGTCGGCGCCTTCGACAAACTCGGAAACGAGATAGACCACACCGTTATGAGTTCCCCGATCGATGAACTCCACGATGTTTTTGTGTTTCAGTGCTGCTGCGACGTCGATCTCACGCATAAAGCGGCGCATCGCTTTGTCGCTGACGGCAAACTCAGGCAACAGAGTTTTGATTGCTACTGCTCGACCGGATTGTTGTTGTCGCGCAAGCATGACGCAGCCCATGCCACCGCGGCCGAGCAGCTTTAATGTCTCGTAGCCAGGAACCGACTGCGGCGAACGTTTCAACTCAATTCGGCAGTCTTCACATATGAACGTTAGTTTTTCGTCTGGCGCCGATGCTTGTGCCTGCTCTCGTCGGCCGCAGTTCAAACACTCAACCATCACCATCACTGGACGCTGCTCCAGGGTATCCTGCGTGGTTTCAGAAAGGCTTCGGTCGACTGTGGCGGTCACCTCAACGATCAGGATCGTCTCGCCACCCTGAATTCGATCCCCGTTTTGCAGGTATGCTTCCCGAACTCGTTGTCCATTTACAAAGGTGCCGTTAGTCGATCCCAGGTCACGTAAAAACGACTGTGGTGGGTTTATCTCGAGCAGACAGTGGTTGCGTGAGAAAAAACGATCGTCAACCAGACACATGTGGGCTTCCGGAGATCTACCAATGAGAAATGTGTCGTGTTGCGTGAACGAAAAGATTCGACCTTGGTAGGGGCCGGCTATGACTTTGAGGTTGACCTGCATAATGCTTCGCCACTGTCATCACCGACTGATCTCAAGATCGTCGAAAGCAATTTCAGTGGTGTCGCTCGTATAAAGTCCGGCGCGTCCTCTTTTGTAGTTGGCGGTGTCAGTGATTTTCGTCAGAGATTGACCGTTGACGTAGAAAGACATTTCCGCGCCCTTGATCCTGATCTCGAGTTGGTTTGGGCTTGTCCCGGTTCGAATTGCACTCGACTGCGTTCTTGGTACCAGGGTGCTCTGAACGCCATCCTTGTGAATGATCACTTCGTACTCCGGTCCTGAGATATTTGGATAGATCAGCAACGCGTAATCTTCCAGGTGCTTCGCCTTTGATAATTGACAGTGAACCATTAGCCCAAAACCTGCGGCCGGGACAGTTCCATCTACGCTTCTGCCAGTAACTTTAACGGTAGCGTTTTC
>QHXL01000238.1:489-2876 GCA_003222935.1 Acidobacteriota bacterium | reverse complement strand
CTGCCGAAACCTGAACTTCCGGTTCCCCATTTTTGTTCTGTAAAGTCGTCGCTGAAATTTGAACCTGATCCATTCGTGTTTGTGTTCGCCGTATTGGTATTGACGTTGGTATTTGTATTTGTGTTTGTGACGTTGCTGTTTCGATTCACGTTACGGTTGTTTGAATTGTTGGTGTTCGTATTACTCATGCTCGCGAGCGCGATTACCATGACAACGAGTCCAATTCCGATCACCGCAAATGCAGCAAGTCCACCCAGGATCCACCAGATTGCGTTCGACTTCTTCTTAGGAGCTACCGTTGGCGTTGGCGACCACTGTGGGGGCGGCTGATGAGAAATCGGCGGCGGTGGAGTTGTGATCGGAGTTGGAGTAATGATCGGCGAGTCGGGCCGATAGATTTCGGTTGCGGGTGGTTCCGCTGTATCGCGTGGCGACGGATAACGCATCGTCGCGTTTGGATCAGCGGGGGGAGGTGCGTCAACTACTAAAGGAGTTCCATCCTCCAGACAGAAGTTGAGCGATGCGTCGGTGTAACTGCGATTGCAGCTAGGGCAGCGTTTCATTGATTGACTCGCGAGTGATCAGTTTAAGCGTTGAACAGCCGCCCAATTATAAGGAAAGTTAGATATCCCTCAAGGGGTAATGGGCTTGCCGCACCGTCCACAGAACTTCGTGCTGGCTGGATAACTAGTTCCACAGCCACGGCAGAAGACTTCCACCGGCTTTGGAGATCTCCAATCCAGGGGCGGATTACCAATCGGAATACCGCATCGACCGCAAAACTTTATCGATGCCGGATAGTTCTGATTACAGCGGGGGCATTTGACCGAAGTCGGCGCCACCGGGGGTGGGGGAGCAACTGATTCTGATACCGGCTGAAAAGTTGTGTTTCCACAGCGCCCGCAAAACTTAACGCCTTCGGCGAAGCGCGACTGACACTTGGTGCACATTACCACCACCAGCGTAGTTGAATGCGCGCCGACCCTGCTGTCTAAACTACCCCCGCGCGAAGGTGTCAAATGACTTGAAGTAGCTCGTTTGGATTGGGCCTCGATAATTTGTTCGGCGACGTCATCACGTATTTCAATTACGCGTTCCTCATCAGGTTCTCCGCTGCGCGCTACCCGAAGTACGTGCTTACCTGGAGCAACTGAAGTCAGGATCACTCGGCCGGATCTACCGACGCTGCCATAGCGTTCATCATCGACGTAAACCTCAGCACCGGAAGGAGCCATAATGACAAGACGCGATTCACCGCGCTTGACCTCTTCTCCAGTCGCTAATGCTGCCGTGGCAAATGTCTCAAACCATTCGCTCGCGGTTGCCGGACGAGTCGCGGGGTCTTTGGCGAGCGCCTTCATGATGCTCTTCTCAACTTCTGCGCTAACGTCGGAGCGCAAACTCGAAAGCGGCGCCGGCGCTTCCAGAAGCTTCTGAGCGATTAGCTGAGTCATGTTACCGGTGAAGGGAGGTCGACCACCAAGCATGTGATACGCAATTGAGGCCAGTGCATAAATATCGGCCCGAGCGTCAAGTTGTTGGCCTTGTTGCATCTGTTCGGGAGCCATGTATTCCGGCGTCCCTATTATTCCGCGCGATGCTGGACCACTTGCTGAGGTCACTTCCGATCGATCGGCATTCACTATCTTCGCCAGACCAAAATCACCAACCTTAACGAATCCATCTTCACTGGTAGTCCTGCGCTTTTGTTGCATGAGGAAGATATTGGCTGGTTTTAGATCCCGGTGAAGGATTCCCTCATCGTGAGCCGCCTCAACACCGGCCACTACCTGACGCATAATATTTACGGCCCGTTGCGGATTAACCGTTCCTTCGCGGCGTAGCAGGTCGTACAAGGTTTCGCCTTCCACATATTCCATTACGAGAAAGAACACTCCATCGGGACTCTTGCCAAAATCGGTAACGTCTACGACGTTTTGGTGTCGGATAGAGGCGGCGGAGCGTGCTTCACGTTCGAACCGCGCGATCGCTTCACCTTCCTGTAAGTCTTCATCGTTCAGAATGTCAGGTCGAACTGTTTTTACCGCGACACGGCGTGTTTGCAGGTTCTGATCGCGTGCGAGATACACCTGGCCCATCGCGCCACGGCCCAAACGCTTTTCCAGGAGATAGCGTGAAGCTAGAAGCTTTCCGCCTGGAAGTGTGTGCTTGGTATTTACTTGATCCTGTGGGCAGGTCTCGACGACGTCGTCGTAACAGATTTCGCAACGGGGGCACTCGCGCATAAAGGATCTCAGATTTCAGATCTCAAATCTCAGAAATGACGGTACAAGGTAACAAGGAAGGAGTGGGAAGTCATTAGGAATTGAAGGTTGCGGATTGTCCGATATGCTTTAGCTTGTCGTGACCCCGATTTTCAGCGAAGA
>QHXL01000238.1:0-373 GCA_003222935.1 Acidobacteriota bacterium | reverse complement strand
TCGCGTCGCGTAGCGACGCATGAGTCTAAGTGAAGCCCGCAACGATATAGAGGTTCAACCTTGACGACAGTCATACAAGGTTCCTCCTGCATTTCACGCGTCGCTATGCGACGCCCCAGCATCAACCGCCTTTCCCGGCTTTGAAAAGCCGGTCTAAATTCAGCCCGACGCTACGCGTCGAAGAGTTAATCAGACTTGAGAACAACAAGCCGCACACTTGCTCGCTGCCAGCGGAATCGCGGTTAGGCAATACTGACAGTCCTTTGTATTGGGTGGCGGTGGCGGGTCTTTATACAGCCGATTTACCGACTTCACGATCAGGAAGATCACAAACGCGATGATCACAAAACCGATCACGTCGTTAATGAATGAG
>QHXL01000237.1:10168-10639 GCA_003222935.1 Acidobacteriota bacterium | reverse complement strand
TACGGCAAAGAAGGCAGCTTGCCGAGATCACACTTCATGTGGGCTACGGAACTTTTGAGCCAGTGAGAGTCACTGAAGTAGATGATCATAAAGTTAGCAGTGAACGTTTCGAAATTAGTGTTGAAACGGCGGCCATGATTAACGATGCGCGCGAAAGAGGTGGGCGGGTAGTTGCTGTCGGCACAACAACCACCCGCGCGCTCGAATCAGCTGCAACAGATGATGGGGAAGTGACACATGGAAAGAGCGAAGCCGGGTTGACCATCAGACCCGGTTACCACTTCCGAGTAGTCGACGCGCTACTGACAAACTTTCATTTACCGCAGTCGTCTTTGTTGATTCTCGTGAGTGCTTTTGCAGGGACAAAGTTTGTCCTTGAAGCTTATCGACATGCCGTCAGCGAGCGTTATCGTTTTTACAGTTATGGGGATTGCATGTTAATCGCGTAGGCGGTATAAAAAACCAAGTGGT
>QHXL01000237.1:9579-10146 GCA_003222935.1 Acidobacteriota bacterium | reverse complement strand
GTGGTCGCAAGCGGATCCTCCCTTTGAGCCGGACAAAAAAGAAAGACCTGTAACTCCCGCCTGGGGATTGCGCTACGACATTCGACCATTGACCATCTCGCAATTGGACGAATGCTGGCGACTCGATCAACGCTGCTTTATAGACGGTGAAGCATATAGCCGGGAAACGTTCGACTACTTACTGACCGCTCCCGAGGCAGTCTCCTACCGTGCGGTTACATCGGGCGGAGTTATGGCTGGATTTGTAGTGGGATTAGTTGAGCCGGATCACACCGGACACGTTACGACGGTGGGAGTTGCGCCGGAACACCGCCGGCGAAATCTTGCGAAAAGATTAATGGCTCAGGTTGAAGAGGGATTCCGAAAACGACATGTAAGACTTGTGAGACTCGAAGTGAGAGCTCTCAATACTCCCGCACAAAAGCTCTACGAAAGTTTGGGCTATTCAATCACTCAACGCCTGCCTAAGTATTATTCGAATGGCGGAGACGGCCTGCTAATGTTGAAGTCGTTGGACTGAACCTGAACTATCCCTTACGCAACTCAGTAAGCACCTGCTTCGCAACA
>QHXL01000237.1:1327-9563 GCA_003222935.1 Acidobacteriota bacterium | reverse complement strand
AACACACCTGCTCCGGTTGAAGCAACAGCTTCCACAACTGGTTCACCTTTGCGCTGGAGTTCAGCTGCAAGATCCTCCACGGGTACTACAGTGGGCAGGTCTCGTTTGTTGAGTTGGAGCACGTAGGGAATTTTCATGAGGTCGTACCCTTGAGACTGCAAGTTTTCTTCAAGGTTGTACAACGACTCGATGTTGGCATCCATACGCTCTTCTTGCGAGTCAGCGACAAAGACGACGCCATCGACGCCTTTAAGAATCAGTTTGCGTGAAGCGTCGTAGAAAACCTGTCCGGGAACGGTATAGAGGTGAAAACGCGTTTTGAATCCGCGAACTGTTCCCAGCTCGAGCGGCATAAAGTCGAAAAACAGGGTGCGATCCGTTTCGGTCGCCAGGCTGATTAGTTTTCCACGTGCTTGAGGTGCGGTGGAATCGAATATGTATTGCAGGTTCGTAGTCTTGCCGCACAGGCCCGGACCGTAATAGACGATCTTGCAGTTAATTTCTCTGGAAGCGTAGTTGATAAAAGTCATAGCGCGTGCCGTTAGCTAAAAAGACTGTCTATATCCTCGTCCGTAATACCGGCAAAGGGTGAGTCAAGCTCGTCGTATTCGTTGTTGGCAATTTCATCAAACATCGTCTGCAACTGTTGCGAGACCTGTTTGCTGCGAAGTTTTACCAAGCCCAGGCTCGACCGTTCATCAAACATCACAACCAACAATAGCCTGCCGATAACGGAGATGTGGATGCTCTCCCTTTCGCCCTCGTGTGACAGAGTCGGAAACTCTTTCTCACCGATGAGTTGTGCCATGCCACCAGTGGCCGCGACGTTGCCAGCGGTCAAAGATGCCAGGCTCGTTGTGTCAAGATTTCCCACTTCGCCCAGCGAAGCGATCTCTTGACCGTCCTTATCGACAAGAAAGACCACCTTGGCCGCTGAGTCCATTCGGAGTCGGGCCAGGACTGCCTTTATTTGGTGGTATTGCTGCTCACGCAACAGGATTGGGGTGTCTGCCATTGTTACGACTCTTTAATTGAAGTCCGGGGCGGGAAGTCTGTTTGGAGAGTGAACCCGAAACGCAGCTTCGTGGTCGCAAATTTTGATTCTACAAGAGGTTACTTCTTCGGTTGGGGCCAGCTTAGCGAGTCGAACAAACCTCCTTAAGCCAGAACGCACTGTAGCATAGCCAACAATGACCATCAAGTGTTTTTCTATGTTTACCACATCTGAATAAGAAACAGGCCTGAGGCACCACCTTAAAGCGCCTGCAAATAGTTGTGCTGATTGATTTAGAGGTGAAGCTATGGTAAGCTCCGCGGCGTTCCTGCGGCTGCTCAGAACCTCCTGAGCAGCCTTTTTGAGATTAGCCAAAAAAATGAGCAGCAGTCTTACAAAGGGCTTGCGAAGGTCAACAGCGCGTTCAGCCGCGAAACGGACCTCCGCGAAAACTGCGAAGCGGTCTGTTAAAGCCAAGTCGGCTTCCAAACCAAAGGCCAAGCGAGCTACGGCGGCTAAAACTCCGGCTCGTAAAGCGTCGTCCAAGGCAGTCTCAAAGTCGAAACCCGTCAAAAAGACCGCAGTAAAAGTCGCCAGCAAAGGGAAGAAAGCAGCCCCAAAGCCAAAGCCGGCAGCAAAGAAGACCGTCAAGGCAGCGAAGAAGACGGCTCCAGCTAGAGTCAAAAAGCCACAGAAGGTAGCAGCGGCTCGCGCGATTCGATCCATTCGGCCTGTCCGACCCGCGCCGCCACCTCCGCCACAACGACAACCAACCCAGGACGAATCGGCCGCGTTGGCTGCCTTTGAGCGAGCTCATAAAGAGGTTGTGCGCGGTCGGTTTGCGGAGTCTCGCAATCAGTTCCGAAACCTTTTGGATAAGTATTCCCAAGTGTCCGAAGTCGCAGCCAGGGCGCGCACATATCTGACAATCTCAGAATCACGCCTGCGTACCGAGAGTATGCTTCCGAAGGACGCTGACTCGCTCTATGACCGGGGCGTGATCGAATTAAACCGAGGTGAATTTGTTGCCGCACAGGAGATGTTTGAGCGCGCTCTAAAGCGTGAACCTGAAGCTGCGCACATCCATTACGGACTTGCAGCAACTCGAGCCAGACTAGGTTCTATCGACCTTGCTCTGGAATCGCTCCAACGCGCTGTCAATCTGCAACCCAACCTTAGACTTCGTGCTCAACATGACCACGATCTTAATCCGCTTCGAAACGACCCCGACTTCGATCGTCTTATCTTCAGCAACCCATCTTGAGTTGAATTACGGTAATTCAACTCCAATTATCAGGAATCTAATCCAGATCGAACATCTTTCTTTAGGGTATATTCTCCTCGCTTGATCGATTAATTTCCCGGGAGAACAGGCGAACCCAATGATTAGTGGCGGTCAAAGACTTGTAGCTATCGGCGGTGGAACGGGTTTATCGACCTTGCTCGCCGGTCTTAAGCAATTGGTCGGAAAGACTGACCACGAACTCTGGATCGATAGTCTCTCAGCGATAGTTACTGTTTCGGACGATGGTGGCAGCTCAGGGCGTTTGCGTGATGAGCTTCAGATGTTACCGCCTGGAGACATTCGAAACTGCATTGTTGCACTCTCAGAAGACTCAAGTTTGCTGTCCAAGCTTTTTAGATACCGTTTTCGCGGAGACGGAGAGTTAGGCGGCCACAGTCTCGGAAATCTCTTCCTGGCAGCATTGACGGATGTTACCGGTGATTTCACCGAGGCTGTTCGACTGTCTTCCGAGGTGCTGGCCAGCAAAGGTCATATTTATCCGGCAACCATCAGCGACGTCAGACTTACAGCCGAACTCGAAGACGGCTCGATCGTCCGTGGTGAAACTCAAATATCCGCGTCGAGCGTTGCGATTCGTCGACTTCGACTGGAGCCTGAACAGTGTCTGCCTTTGCCGCAGGCCCTAAGAGCCTTGAAGCATGCCGATGTGATTACGGTTGGCCCAGGCTCGTTGTACACCAGCATTTTGCCCAATCTCCTGGTGTCACAGGTAGCTCGTGTAATCGGGCAAAGCGGCGCGACCAAGATCTACGTTTGCAACCTCATGACTCAACCAGGGGAGACCGACGGCTACACTGCCCGGCAACATCTGGAGACAGTAAAAAAATACGCACCAGAGATCGATTTCGATTTTGTTGTCGTCAATGATCGACGAATAAGTAGCGAACAAGCCGAACTGTACTCCGCCGAGCATGCGCACCAAATCGGAATCGACGATCCAATCGACGACGCTCTCGATCAAACAACAGAAATCATCCGCGCCGACCTTCTCGATGAAGGTGAAAAAGTAAGACACAATTCGGAGCGACTGGCGCAGGTCGTCGTAGCCTGTCTTAAACGTGCGCGATCAAAATCAGCAGTTTCGGTTTAGTCCACACTTACGGAGTCTTCGTTGACCGCATCCACTCCTAACCCTCAACCATTGGAAGTATTAATGCTTGCCGCCGGGTTGGGGACACGAATGAAATCAAAGCGCGCCAAAGTTCTCCATGAGCTTGGTGGCCTTCCACTCATTGTCCACGTCGCTCGTACCGCCGCATCACTTGAGCCAAAATCGATCATTGTTATTGTTGGACATCAGGCTGAGGAAGTTGAAAAAGTTGTCCAGACTGAAATTGGCGAACTCGCGAAGTTTGCCGTGCAAACTGAACAACGCGGTACCGGAGACGCGGTCGAGTCTGCGCGAAGCCTACTCGAAAACTCGGCTTCCCTTCTTCTTGTACTGTCCGGCGACGTCCCAATGATACGTCTGGAAACGTTGCGAAAGCTGATCGAACATCATCGAGCGACTAGCTCCGATTGTTCTATTTTGACAGTTCGTTTGGAGAATCCTACTGGTTATGGTCGAGTCATTCGCGACGAGCAAGATCGCTTCGTGAAAATCGTCGAACAAAAAGATGCGAGCGACGAACAACGTCGCGTGCGAGAAATCAATTCAGGGATCTACTGCTTCAACACCCGAAAGTTGTTCGCAGCACTCAAGCAGGTGAAACCAGCGAACGAACAAGGTGAGTACTACCTGACAGATGTCCCTGCAATTCTGCTGAGTGAAGGCGACACGGTAACTTGTTTCCTACATACCGACTCACGCGAGGTGTCGGGCATCAACACTCGCGCTGAACTTGCCGAGTTCGAGAACCTGCAGCGACGAAACACCATTCGCAAGTTAATGATCGAGACCGGCGTGACTTTCATCGATCCTTCTCACGCCTACATCAGCGCTGAAGCCACAATCGGTCGCGACTGCGTGATCTACCCAGGTGTTTCGATTGAAGGGAAGTCAGTGCTGGGTGAAGGTTGTGAAGTGCGTGCGGGGGCACGAATTACAAACTCGCGCCTGGGAGACAACGTTACTGTTAAGGATTTTTCGATCATCGTCGATTCCGACGTTGGCTCAAACTGTTCTATTGGACCATTTGCCCATCTCAGAATGAACGCCAGGTTGGAAGATAAGGCAACAGTCGGTAATTTTGTCGAAGTAAAGAAATCAAAGATCGGGCGCGGGACAAAAGCGATGCACCTGACCTACCTTGGCGATGCGACAATCGGCGAAGGTACAAACATCGGCGCCGGAACAATCACGTGCAATTACGATGGCGTACGTAAGAATGAAACGATCATTGAAGACAATGTTAAGATCGGTTCCGACACGATGTTGGTCGCCCCGGTAAGGGTCGGCGCAAGATCGGTTACAGGCGCAGGTTCAGTAGTTACTAAAGACGTTCCTCCGGATTCCCTGGTAGCGGGTGTGCCGGCCGTAGTCAAAAAAAGTTCAAAGAAGAACTGAACGGAGTTAATCGACATTCATGTGTGGAATAGTTGGCTATGTAGGAAACAAACAGGTCGTTCCGCTAATTATTGACGGCCTCCGGAAACTGGAATATCGCGGCTACGACTCAGCCGGAATCGCCGTCGTTAATGATGGGCACAATCTTGAGATCCGTCGGGCTGAAGGAAAGCTTCGCAATCTCGAAGAGACGATTCGCCTGAGCCCGATCGATGGGACTTACGGAATAGGTCACACGCGTTGGGCCACTCACGGTCGCCCGACCGAAGAGAACGCTCACCCACACCGTGACTGCACGGGTCGTGTGGTAGTGGTCCACAACGGGATTATTGAGAACTACATCCAGTTAAAAGAACGTCTGCGTAAAACCGATCATCGCTTCGTCACTGAAACCGACACAGAGATCATAGCCCACCTGATCGAGGAGTTCCTGAAACAGGATCAGAGTTTTGAACAAGCGGTTCGCTCAATGGTCGCTGAACTGCGCGGCATCTTTGCGCTTTCAATCATCAACGCAGATGAGCCTGACACAATTATCGCTGTTCGCCAGGGTCCACCTGTTGTCATCGGACTTGGCGATCGTGAGTTCTTTGTCGCTTCAGATATTCCGCCAATTCTTCAGCACACGCGCGACGTCTTCTTTCTCGGTGACGGCGAACTGGCAATCATTAACAAGGACGCCGTTCGCGTGATCGATTTCGAAGGCAACCCGGTACAGCCTGCGATTCAGCGGATTACCTGGGATCCGATCATGGCCGAAAAGGGTGGCTTCAAGCATTTCATGCTCAAGGAAATTTACGAGCAGCCGCGATCGGTACGTGACACCGTGCAGGGTCGTATCTCGCTCGATAGCGGCCAGGTATTTCTCGACGAGTTCAGCAATATCACCGAAGCCGACTTCAAGCGATTCTCTTCAATCAAGATTGCAGCGTGTGGAACCTCATGGCATGCAGGACTTGCCGGCAAGTACATGATCGAGCAGCTCGCGAGGGTTCCTGTCGACGTCGATTACGCTTCTGAGTTTCGTTATCGCAATCCCGTGATGGGCGAGGACGATCTTTTGATCTTTTGCTGGTAATTTCGCAGTCAGGTGAAACAGCCGACACGATCGCAGCGTTGCGCGAAGCGAAAGAGCTCGGCGCAAAAGTGCTGGCGATATGTAACGTGCAGGGTTCGATGATCGTGCGCGAGGGCGACGGAACCATTCTGACGCATGCGGGTCCGGAGATTGGCGTCGCGTCAACCAAGGCGTTTACCGGTCAGATGATCGCGCTCTATCTGCTCGGGCTTTACCTGGGCCAACTGCGCGGCACATTGTCGGAAGACGAAGCGAAGTTTCACGCACAGGAACTCGCAGAGTTGCCGGTCAAGCTTGAACACTTGCTGAATGAGTCGGATGGGATTGAAGAACTGTCGAAAGAGTTCTTCCGCTCAACAGACTTTCTGTACCTCGGTCGCGGGATTAACTTCCCGGTTGCGCTCGAAGGCGCATTGAAGCTTAAAGAGATCTCTTACATTCACGCGGAGGGTTATCCGGCAGGCGAAATGAAGCATGGACCCAACGCGCTGATTGACGAACGACTGCCAGTGATGTTCATCAATACTCGCGAAGAAGGTAATCGCGCTTCGGAGCTACGCTACGAAAAGACTCACTCGAATATAGTTGAAGTAAAGGCACGTGAGGGTATTGTTATTTCGGTGTTGACCGAAGGCGACACCATGTCGGCGTCGGCGTCGGACCATGTCATCGAGATTCCGAAAGCCAGCGACCTGCTGTCGCCGATTCTGTCGATAATCCCACTCCAGTTGTTGGCCTATCACATCGCAGTCCGTCGCGGTTGTGATGTGGATCAACCACGGAACCTGGCGAAATCAGTAACAGTCGAATAATGAAATGTCCGACGAACTTTAGTTTGTCGAGCGTTAACTAATAGGAATCACGACAAGCTAAAGCATATCGGACATTTTGCGTCGGACAGTTAATAGCTATTGGAACGCTATTACTGAAACGTTCGCGCGATGCTCAGTTCTAGACCCAACCAGGAGATTACTCACAAACTCCGCAATCAACACTCGATCTTCACTGCGTTCGAAGACGTAAGTTGAAACGATCTTTCCATCCGTCGTGTGTTCGGAGATCGACAAAGGCTCGCCTAACAACTTCACAACTTCTTCAGTCTGCAAACCTTCCTTCAGATAAGTCGTCTTCGGCCCAACGTGCACAACACCCTGCCGCACATAACCTGCGGCCACTTCCGACGATTCCTGGAGTCGAGCTGATTCTTTATCAGCCTGGTAAACTCCACATAACGATTTAACGCATCAACCACTGTCGCAGGCGTCAACATCCACGATTCGACTCGCTCGAAGCGAATGTTGAATCGCGACGCGTTAAACTGAACTTCGATGTTACGCCCATTGAGGCGGAGCCCGGTAACCGCTGCCTTCTCACCACGGTGAATAGCCGCACCATGCTCCTTCAATTTCGCGTTGTAGTCTTCGTAGTTAAGAGACTGCGACCGCTCAGGATAGATGTTGATGCCGTTCTTTGTTGCCGGCATGTCGATCCTGAAGGTGACCTGCTTGCCCTCAAAGTATTGCCTCAGGTCACTCTCCGAATTTGCCAGAGCCGTTACCGAAAATGAACCGATCAAAAAGATGATAGCTAAGACACTACGCATGAATTTCCTTTCTCTTCGCCCCCTGGGCGATTGGAGCAGGCACCGCGCCCGTACGAGCTGCGTTCCCCACTCTGCCTGTCGTCACAATCGCCCAATTCGCCCCCCAAACACATAACGCGCAAAACAAGAGGGGAAAGGACCAATGGACTGGATTTTCCAGAAAAAGCCCGAAAAAAGTTATTTCATACCTCTGGAAAGAGCCTTAGAGGCACATTCGTCCGAAAGGGTTGGCAGTTTTATTGAGCGAATTTGGAAGGACAACCAGGTTTAAGGCACTTCGATAAATGAATGGTTGGGCGATGCCCACGTCTCAGAAAGTAAGGCAGTACTTCAGTGCATTCAGGAGGGCCCGCAGTACTCATCTAGATCAGAGCAATGAACAGCAATCTAGATCATTGCAGGCGGGAATTCGGCAGGCGGCATGAGAAGTAACCATCTAGATCAATGCAGTTTGGAAGGGGGCAATGTTGAGAGGTAGTTGTCGCACGACATCACCCCAACATCGCTTTCAACTCCGCAGCGTTCTTAACAGCGCAACCGCCGATGTCGTTGTTGAAATAGACATAAATCTCCCGCAGATCTTTGCGCCAGTTCGTAAACCTCGCCGCCCAGCTTTCCAACCTCTCTTTTGAGTACGATCCCGCGTACTTTGCTTTACCGGGCCCATGAAATCTTACGTAGGTAAAGTTGGCCGTGATTTCGAGTGGAGACTGCTGCCCACCCAGATCGTGGATACACAGCGCAGCGTT
>QHXL01000237.1:514-1302 GCA_003222935.1 Acidobacteriota bacterium | reverse complement strand
ATCGAATTTAAGAATTCGTGGAGTCGATCAACATTCACCTGCCAGCGGGGCGGTAGTTGAAAGAGTATTGGTCCAAGCTTCTTTTCCAGATGCTCGGCATTTGCGAAAAACTTTTCAGAGGATGATTCGGCATCCTTTAGTTTCTTCATGTGAGTAATGAAGCGACTCGCTTTTACGGCAAACAGGAATTTTGCCGGGGTGGTGTCTCGCCAATTGTCGAAGGATGAAGGCAACGGCAGGCGATAGAAGGAATTATTCAGTTCGACGGTATCGAACTGTTTCGAATAGAACTTCAACCAGTCTTGTGTCGGAAGATCCCGCGGATAAAACTTTCCACGCCAGTGTTTGTAATGCCAGCCTGAGGTGCCGATGTGGACTTTGCCTTTCACACGGCAAATCTACATCATTGGATAGCCCTCAAGGTTGCCATCAAGATTTCGTTAACCTTTTCTCTTGTTCCAGCAACTTTTTCTTCCGGTGCATTCCCCAACGGTAACCGCCGAGCGTCTTATCCTCACGCACAACGCGATGACACGGGATCACCAGCGCCACGGGATTCGTCGCACAAGCATGTCCAACTGCGCGCGATGCACCGGGCTTTCCGATAGCACTCGCAACGTCCCTGTACGAAACAGTCTGACCGTACGGAATCGCACGAAGCTTTTCCCACACCTGCCGTTGAAACGCAGTGGCACGTATATCCAAGGGCAAATCGAGATCAGGCTGCTTAGCTTCAAGATGCTTCAGAACTGAAACGACGGTTTGCCCGAGCGTCTCATCATCGCGAG
>QHXL01000237.1:0-464 GCA_003222935.1 Acidobacteriota bacterium | reverse complement strand
TTTCTCCATTGCACTGTCGCGATCACCCATTGCCACCGAGCAAACACCTCTTTCTGTTATCGCAACCAGCAAACGGCCCAAAGGCGAATCGTGAATAGTGAACTTGATATTGATGCCACGGCCTCCTCGACCATACGTTGCAGGCGTCATTCCCAGTTCATCCGAGGCATTTTCATAAACACGACTGCTCGAGTTAAAACCTGCGTCGTAGAGTGCAGCCGTAATCGGCGACCCTTCGCGGACGCTAGTTTTGAAATTGCCGAAACGCTTGGCCTCAAGATATTGACGAGGACTTATTCCCATCAAACTCTTAAATGTGCGTTGCAGATGAAAAAGACTGACTCCAGTTTTAATCGCCAGATCAGAAAGTTTGACCGATTCTCCACCACTCGACTCGAGCTCACGGCAAACTGTCTGCACCCTCTCTATTTGAGGATCTAGCACGCGCGCGCGTTTGGGATGAC
>QHXL01000174.1 GCA_003222935.1 Acidobacteriota bacterium | reverse complement strand
AAGACCTCGATGTAGCTTTTTTACTTAGGCCAGCGGGGGTAAACCGCCCTTCCCAACTTGCGCTGATATCGCAAGAGGCCTCTTCAGCTTGTAGATGCCGACTCAAAGATTTCAATAACGACCTTCCAGCTATGATTTACGACAAGCTGAAGCATATCGGACATTCGATGTTAATATTCACCTGCCAGCAACATGCGAGTCTTTTACACACCACGTTATTACGCTGAGATCGGTGACTCTCACATATTTCCGATTCGCAAATTCGAACTCGTCCGCAACAAACTTTTAGCTGAAGGCACACTTCAGGAGCACGAGTTGTTTGAGCCTGAGCCGGCCTCAGTTTCAGACGTTCAGCTTGTTCACACAGAGGACTACGTTTCGCGTCTGGTTAATGGTGAGCTGACCCAAAAGGAGATTCGTCAACTTGGCCTACCCTGGTCGGAATCACTCGTTCGACGTTCGTTTTATGCCGTCGGTGGGACCATAGCCGCTTCGTTGCATTGCTTAGCAGACGGTTACGCGTCGAATCTTGCTGGAGGCACACACCACTCGTTTCCGGATCACGGCGAAGGCTTTTGCGTATTCAATGATGTTGCAATTGCCATTCGCACGCTTAGATCACGCGGACTGATACGTCGAGCGGGAATCGTCGATTGCGACGTTCATCAAGGCAATGGAACAGCGACAATCTTTGCTGACGACGCTGAAACGTTTACGCATTCCATCCACGGCGCCAATAACTATCCGCTGTTCAAAACCCAGTCGTCACTCGATCTCGAACTTCCCGATGGCACTTCTGATGATGAATACCTGCAGGTCTTGGTTGATAGTCTCCCTCATGTTTTTGATCACGAGCCTGACATAGTCTTTTATCTTGCCGGTGCTGACCCTTTTAAAGGCGACAAGTTAGGTAAACTCTCGCTAACTATCGAAGGCCTGCGCACACGCGACTTGTACGTCTTACGTGAATGCTATGAACGTGAGATTCCGGTCGTGACGGTGATGTCGGGCGGCTATGGAAAAGAAATTACCGACACCATCGAGATTCACTGCAATACGGTTCGCGCCGTGAAAGAGATTTTCGAGTCAGAGGCTACAGCTCGCGATGTTCAAATGGAGAATTTTCAAACCGCATGAGAACTGTCTTCCGTTGGGTTTTCCGCATCATGGTTGGGATTGTTCTCGGCGTTGTTGTCTACGAGGGAATCCTGTTTGTTCGAGTCTTTCGACTGCGATCAAACAACCCGGCATCAACTTCGTTAATTGACACTCGTGCGCGTGAGGCCGAGGCGAAAGAACAAACCGTCAAACGCGAACAGATATGGGTGCCTCTCGATAAGATTTCACCAAACCTTCAACGAGCGGTGCTGGCTGGCGAAGACTCCAATTATGTCAGTCACACCGGGTTCGATTTTGAGGCTATTCAGAAAGCGTGGGACCAGGCACAGCGCGAGGCTGCCAAGGAAGCAAAGAAGGAGGGCGAGAACGATGATTGGATTCCGAGTCTTCCCGAGTTCAAGCGAGGCGGGTCAACAGTGAGTCAGCAATTGGCAAAGAACCTTTATCTATCTTCGCAGAAGTCTTTTGTGCGAAAAGGTCAGGAAGCGATAGTCACGCTGATGCTCGAACGTTTGCTAACGAAGAAACGCATCCTGGAGATCTATTTGAATGTGATTGAATGGGGTGATGGGGTGTATGGCGCGGAGGCTGCGGCTCAACACTACTTTCATAAGCCCGCTGCGGCGCTTTCGTGGAACGAAGCCGCGTTCTTGTCGGCTATGATTCCGAATCCGCGAACGGTGTTTAATCCCCAGGTGAATCCACGTCGCGTCGGCCGTCGTCAACGAATCATCATGCGCGGCATGTCGTCAGTTAAGCTGCCTTCTTAGCTACTTACTGACATGGCTTGAGCCGTTTGGAATTTCCAGCTTCTCGCTAACACAAGCGACTAACATTATCTGTAACACGACCGGCTTTAGCCGCGTGGAGTTTCAACTTCTCGCTACGAGTCTAGATCAGACAACCCGCGAAGACACCACCGGCTTCAGCCGCGTGGAGTTTCAACTTCTCGCTCGACAGGATGAGAAAGATTCCAAAGATTTGGAAGTGACTCCGCGAACTGGCAATAGCGAGAAATTGAGACTCCACGCGGCTGAAGCCGGTGGTATCTCCGACGTTTTCTGAGCGACTGATAGCGAGAAGTTGAGTCTCCACGCCGCTCAACCCGGGGGGTATCCCGGTTTTCAGATACTCTGAACGACCAAGGGGAATCAGACTTTTGCAAGAGTCTCTCTAGCTTGTCGTGACTCTAGCCTTTGATCTCAACGAGCTCTGCACAAAGTCGAATACCACCTACTGGCGCAGGTGGTATTTGGAATTCTTGTGACCGATGCCGATCTAAACGACTTCAGGCTTACGGGTTTCTTTTGTGACAACTGCTCGTTACCGAATCACGACAAGCTGAAGCATATCGGACATTCGGAGCTAATTCTTTGATACGCTCTTCGGTGCAACACTCTTCGTCGAAACGACTGTGAACGACTTTAGAAACTTCGACACATTCGCATCCTCATCTCTAAAGAACACCGCGCCGCCGTAGATATATCTTTCCTTCCCAACCACGCGCGTGTAGACACGCATCATGCCGGGAATCGTGCACTCCGTCAGATCAAACTCACGACCTGTGTAGCCGGCGGAAGAAATGTTGCGCTGGGACGATGGTACACATACGAAACTGCTGTTGCCGTCGGCCTCAAGTCCGTTCTTCACGCCCCTTATGAAACCACCCATTGCTGACTGAACCGCTTCCGAGTCGGTTTCGCCTAAAACCGGACCAGACATCCAGAGACTTTCATAAACCGAGTTAGCTTCCCGCACTACGTAGTAATTGACCTTAACCTTTATGTCAGCGAGGAGGACTTCCTGCGAGGTAGTCTTTCCACCTTCCGGCATGAAAGCAGAAAAGTTTTCACCGGCTGGCTGAAATTTCTTCCATGATCGTTGGACCGTTCCGTCTGCCCAACTCATGTCATCAAAAGCACCTGAAGGTCGGGCAACGGAAGTTCCCGTACGCAACAGATTCAGGTTCGTGAGTTCGGGGGTAACGCGATCTCGCTTGACCACCGGGTGATTATCAAGTGTGCCGGCGGGACGATTAGCAACCGGATTCTTGCGCTCACGTTCTGCTTTAACGAAATCCCACGGCGCTTCCGGAGCTTCAGCCTGCCAAAGTCCACGTCGCTCGCCGCGGGCCGCTTCTTCCGACTTGCTATAAATCTCTCTTTGCGAGTCGGTAAGTAGATTCTTGTTGAAATGGTCGAACCAGGCTGCGCCATCACGAATCATCTGTGCGCAAACGTCCGTTTCATTGAGCACAACACGCCCAATCAACATACTGTGCTCACCGATACCAGCATATTCAACGACGACAACTTTGTCGTATACCAAATCAAAAAGGTGCTGCTTTGCAGCAGCACCAAATGCCTGATCTTTTTCAGGCGCATCGATCGCAAGTAACTTGATTCGAACAGGTCGATTCAAGTTGAAGATTGTGATCTCATCGCCGTCATTTACTTCAATTACCTTGCCCGTCAGCGACGCTCCTCTTGCTTGTTGCCCGCTGAAAAGACTGATAGCAAAGACAGCTAAGAACACCCACCAAACATTCGTTCGCATAACGGTTCCTTGTTCTCAACGCCTAAACTGCAAATTCTTTCGAGAGTTTCAATTCGGCCTTTCGCAACTCGAATCGTCCCCGACCCAGATTCCCATTTGCATTAAGAGCCAGCACCACGAAGTAGTCCCGACTCAAAAGACGCATGATCAGAATCGAGCCTTCCAGAGAAACCACGAGTTCACGTACACCGCCCAGTCCTGTATCGATACCGGCGCGTTGGGCACTGCGAACCAACGAAGTAAATTCAGCTGCTGCTACATCGAGGTTCGCATCAGCACCGGCTTCACCGAGCACCTTTTCTACGGCGATGCCATCGGTTCCCATGATGAGTGCACCGAGGCTTCCCTCGGTGCGCTCAATAATCGACTCAAGCATTTCCTTGAACATCCGTTTTACCTCCTTACGGTCGTTGACCGCCGATCGCACCTGGTCTAGCCGTTTGTGCGCCGCCGGGCAGCGGGTTCGCTGTGGGAGCCTGCAGAAGTTGCTGCGTTCCCGGAGTCATCGGTTGAGTATTGCTTGGTTGTTGTTGTAACTGAGTCGGCGTCGGAGTATTGCTCGGCGGGTTGCCTAGTGGCACCGGCTGAGGAATTTGAATCGAGCGCGGACCGTTGCTCACAGTCCCCGTCGTCGGACGACCTTGATAGTCCGGACGATAGATGTGTGGAGTGATGAAGAAGAGAATTTCGGTACTCGCCTTCGTCGTAAGTTTGCGTTTGAACAAGTTTCCGAAAACTGGGATCGAAGCGATACCCGGTGTTCGCTGCCTTGTCTCACCTTCGGTATCCGCCAGGACACCACCCATGACCGTCGTACCACCATCTGGAACCAACACTTCCGACTGCATGCGCTGAGTGTCAATGCCCGGGACTCCACCGACTGCGATACCGGTGTTGATGGTGTTGTTTTCAATCGTGACTCTCAACACAACAGTGCCAACATCAGTAATCTGCGGGGTGATGGAGAGACGAAGCGGAACGGAGACGAACGTCGTTGTTACGACCGCCGTACCACTCGCCGCTTGAGTTGTTTGCACAGGTATCTGTGAACCACTTTCGATCTGCGCCGGACGATTGTTCAGCGCAGTCACTCGCGGAGTAGCGACAGTCTTCGCTTGACCGCGTGATTCAGCCATTGTGATCAGGGCGCTGATCTGGGCCGTACCAAACAAGCCGGTAGTCAAACCGATTACCGTGCTCGCTGCAGCAGCAGCCAACGACGGATTCGGCTGAGGCGTTCCCGTCAATCCACCGAAGACGCCAAATGGATTTGGACCAGACGTACCACCAGTGGCGCCTGAACCCGAACCTGAGCCGCTACCTGAACCAGAGCCTGAACCGCCCGACCCGGCGGCACTGCCGGTTGAAGGCAGGGTTGAGATGTTACCCAATCCACCAGTTCCCAGGTTCACAACTCCAGCGGACAACTGCGCACCGAGGTCACGGCTAAAGTTGCGCTGTGCGATGACAATGCGAGTTTCAATTTCAACCTGGGGTTCAGGCTGATCAAGAATCGCAACGAGTTGTCGAATTGATTCGATGTTCTCTTTGACGTCGGTAATGATCAGTGTGTTACTGCGACCGTCGACTTCGATTCCGCCCCGTCGTGAAAGACGACGCGAGATGATCGGCAACAAACCCTGGTCGCCGCTACCGCCGGTCGAGTCACCGCCTGCACCGCCGCTGTAACTCAAGTTAGTGGCGCCACCTGAGAATGCACCTGTCGAACCAGCAGCCTGGGCCAACGTGCCCGATGCGCGTGCGTAGTTCAAACGAATGAATTCGGTGACGAGCGGTGAAGCGTCTAAACGAGAATCGTTAATGACTTTCTGCGTTTCAGCCTCTTTCGCGAGCACTTCGGTCGTGGCCACGCGAAGGATGTTTCCACTTGTTTCAATTCCCAACCTGTTTGCCTTCAGCACAGCATCCAGGGCGACGTTCCAGGGAACGTCCTGAACGTTGACCGTTACAGGCACCGCAGTTACAGACGAATCGATAACAAAGTTCACGCCGTACTGCTCGGTGATGTAATTAAGGATGTCGCGAATGTCAGCATTGACAACGTTCAGATTAATCGGCTCGCCGACAAATCCGGGCTGTCCGTACTGTTTGCCTTGCTCCGACTGTTTGTCAGTGGCGCGCGACATGCCAACAGGAGGCGTGGGTGATGGAACAGCTGCCACGGCCTTCTGTTGAACGGGATACACAGATGGGTTTTGGTCGACGGAGTTGCCGGCGACATTTGATTCTTTGGGCGCAGCCATGCCGTTGATGCCAGAAAGGCAAACAACCAAAAGGACGAGCGTGGTCCAAATGATGGCTGATCTTACTCGAGGCTGATAAGACATCGTTCCCTCCTTAGCTACCGCCACGCACTACGCTCAATTGCCAGAAGCAACTAAAGCGCGCGCCGCACAGAACGGTATCGTCACGGGTTGTCAAGGTGCGCAGCTCTTACTGCAAGCCGAGCAGGTTAAAAGACTTGGTTGCATCGCAACCAAACCAACATCGGTTACGGCTTTGCAGCAGCAACTGAATCGTTCGATTGTGCCGGTGGAGCGGCAGATACTGAGGTAGGAGCCATGGCATTAACGCCATTGGCCTGTCTCAGGAATTTCTTTTCGGAGGTTCGTTCACGACGCCCATCCGCGTACACGGTCTCGTGGCGAAAGACTAAACCGTTGTCTTCAATTGCTACCAACTGTCCGTCGTAAAACGGCTCGCCCGGATAAATCACGTACGACAACTTGATTGGAGTTGCCTCGACGATCGCTGCGTACCCACGCGGCGTTCTCGAGATTCCAACCACTTGAATCTCACTCAGTAGCAGCGCTGTAGTTGGCTTCGGTGCCGGCATTCGGGCACTCATCGCCGCCTGCTTTTGCGCCTTGTACAAATTTATTCGCTCCTGAATAGAAGGTATCGGAGCTTCGCCTGCGACTCTCCGCACGACCACCTTGGGTGGTTCGTACTTCCTGAAAGGATCGCGCCCGGCAACTACAGGACGTTTCCTGGTCGCTGGAGTTTTGACCGCATTCTCCTGGGCCATCGAAGGTGAAACTGTGCCCCCGACGATCAACAGAGTGCCGCTAATCACCAAACCGGCGAGTCCGAATCTCTTTGTCTTGTTTTGCATCATGATGGTTTTCACTTCCTTCGTTACTTCGCGGGCTGAGGAACAGCAGGTACCGGCGCTGGTCCACCGGACGCAGCCTTGTTGGGGGTTGCCTGAGCTTGCTGACTCTGCAGTCGCTCGGCGGAAACGTAATAGGCAGTTAGGTCAAACCGCGCGTCGACCGTTCTCGAGGGTGACTGTTTATCCAACTGCTTCAACTCGAAGTTCGTGACTGAAACAATGCGCTGATAGTGCGCCAGTTGTTCAAAGAACGCGCGCAGACCAGCGAATGAACTGACAACGCTCACTTCAATCTTCTTGCCACTGTAGTTGTCTT
>QHXL01000654.1 GCA_003222935.1 Acidobacteriota bacterium | reverse complement strand
GATTGTGATCTTGTTTGATTCAATAAGGCGCTGGATGGGGTCGCGCAAAGGGCCTGAACCGATTCTCGAACCTGCCAAAGCCTAACTTCCTGTGTAGCTATCTCTAACTCAACAAGATACTGGTTAATTTAGGTCTTTCTCTGCGAAGCCTCAGCGTTCTCTGCGCCTCTGCGGTTTAGAAGGGGAAACGGTCCTTCACCACAGAGCTTCCCAGATTATTTTTGAAAAGGGTAACTTCGAAGTAGGTCTTCACTCCGGTAGGAGTGCTATGTCTATAGCATCGTCGAGCATTCGTCTCCGGCGCGGTTCGGCGGGCCGGACGAAATTGGGTGGTCAAGGGCTAGCTGCTTTCCGGCCCGCCGAACCGCGCCTTTGGGAGATCGATGGCCTTACTATAAACATGTCACTCCTACCGGAGTGAAGACTAATTCCTTGCGCAGCCTAAGTCGAATATCTAAAAAGACGAAGAGGCCGGTCAGTACTCCACAGAGGTCTCAAACTGAACCAGTACCCAAGAAAGTGAGATTCGGAAAATGAAGCACCTACTTATCCTCCTCTTGTTATTGCTGTGTTTTTCCGGCGTTGCTAAGGCGCAGTCAAAAAAAGCAGTTAGGTATGGATCAAATCCTGCTGCTGGCCACACCTTCATTCATGATGGCCTTAAGCTCTACTACGAAGTGTACGGATCTGGTCAGCCTCTGTTGTTGGTGCACGGAAATGGTGGCAGCATCGCGGACCTTGGTGCGCAGATCGCATACTTTCGCAAGCGATATAAAGTGATTGCCATGGACAGTCGTGACCAGGGGAGATCCCAGGATAGCAGGGACAAGTTGACCTACGAGAAGATGACCGACGATCTTGCAGCACTATTGGACCATCTGAAAGTTGGGCCGGTGGACGTGGTGGGCTGGAGCGATGGAGGTATCGAAGCGTTGCTGCTGGGCATACGACATCCGGCAAAGGTAAAGAAGCTTGTCTCGATGGCCGCCAACTTAAATCCGAGCGAAAACGCTCTGCACCCGGACGTCCTTGCTCTTATCAAATCGATGGTTGACGGAGTGCCGGCCGCGGATCGAGAAACGCCACGTGCACGACGTGAAATCAAAGTCACCGGAATGATGCTTGAAGAGCCTAATATCGACGCCAAGGCGTTAGAAGCAATCACCGCTCCGACTCTCGTGCTGGCCAGTGATCATGACGTGATTCGCGATGAGCATACGGTTGAGATTTATCGGCACATCCCGAATAGCCAGTTAGCTATCTTCCCAAATGCCACGCACATGATTCCGTTCGACGACCCGCCGACTTTCAATGCTACGGTTGAGAGATTTCTTCGCACGCCGTTTCGGAAGGTAGATCGAATCCCCGACACCATGAAGTCGCTGGAGAAACTGCGGTCTGCTACGGCCCATTGAGCTTTTACGGCTTCTAGAACTGCACAAGTTGGGAAGGACGCTCGGGTACACGAACCTCACTAGAAAAGTGCAAGTTAGAAACTGGAGGGCCGGCGCTGCACGAACCTCACTCGAAAAGTACAAGTTAGAAACTGGAGGCGGCGCAACCACGACCTCTGTTTAGTGATACCGAGCGCGCCCCCGCTGACTTCCATTGAAAGCCCCATGACCCTCTACTAGAATCTCCGTCTTACATGGTCCAACCTCAATATTCCTGGCGACTCCAATTTGTCACAGGCAATTGCATCAATGAAAGAAACGGCTGGCCCACGTATTGGAAGAGGGATGATGATAAGTAAACTCTAGTTTGTAAGGTCTGAGACGATCAGGTCGGCGGGGGCGCGCTCGGGACTACTTATCAAAGGTCGTGGTAGCGCGCTCTGCCCCCTTCCCAACTCGCACTTTATCTAGCGAGGTTCGTGAAGCGCCGCTCTGCCGCCTTTCCAACTCGCACTTTTCTAGTGAGGTAGTTGTAGTGTCGCTTGCGAGACGCCTTCATTTATCAGTTTGTCGGCGAGAAGTTCAACTGATAATTGGTGACTGTCAAATGATTACTGATACCTTGCCTTCACGGGCGTGGTGTTCAGTGACTAATTTTTAGCGGAATCCAAAAGTCTCTAGGATATAACCTATACAATTGAGTGTCTGGACCAAGTGTCGACTTCAAATACCCTTCGTAAGCGACAAACTGTTTCTCGTTCCCGATGACGAAGTAGACTGCCCCCGGCACACTCTTAAGGCTTGGATCATAACCCGGCAGGATTCGAGCATAGACTGCGCCCATTCGATCGTAGAGTTCGTCACCTAACTTCGGCGACTTCCTCAAGTCCAACACAGCCTGTCTGAATCGTTTCACCTTATCCGGTTGAAGCCCGCCCGCAATGTCAGCCGCCATCGACTCCCCACGAGCTTCATATGTAGAAGCTGAGCGAAACTCTAGAAATGCCTGCGCGATCGCGTAGTC
>QHXL01000653.1:1756-3097 GCA_003222935.1 Acidobacteriota bacterium | reverse complement strand
GTGGCCCTCACCCAATCAACACCTCGCTGGTAATGGAGCGCCATCTCTTCCCATAAAGTCTTCCCGGATTTCATTCTGTGATTCCACGGAACGTGATGAAACCACAGAAGAAACTCTTCAGGACAGGTATTTATGCTTCCAAAACTTTTGCTTATCGATGGATGGTACTGGGCTACTGTATCACTTCCAGTTTTAGTACGGTCGAATCCGATCCCATTGTCATCAGCACGATGGTAGTAGACGGGATTCCAATCTGCTCGCTCAAACTTGTTCTCCCAGGGCGCAGGTCCGTAGTGGTGACCTCCCCACATGATGTGGTGCAGACCTAGCGGAGTCATGTAATCAACCACGGCTTCGTGTGACTCGAGCATGATTCGGGTCAACATCTCCAGCGCGTCCGGGTCGTGTGTGAGAGTCGTTGCGGCCCACTCAGTAGCGATTGCTCGAGAAGAAAGATCGGGATTCCAGGCGAGTCGCCCAAACGCATACCAGTTTGCTTGTAAGAATTGATGACCCGTCCAGTTTCGATCGGTTCCAGTGTTGGCAACGCCGGCGATCCCGGTAAGAGGTTGCTTGTAAAGACTCCCGTCCACCACTTTGATCACGGTCGAACCACGACCTTTCGCGTATGTGTCGCTTGTCAAAAATTCCCGCCACATCGGAGCCAGGAAGACAAGGTGGTTTGAGAACCCCATGTACTCCTGCGTGATCTGAACCTCCGGAATTACCTGCGTCTTCGGCATTGCGCCAAACAATGGGTGAAAAGGCTCACGAGGTTGGAAGTCTATTGGACCATTCTTCACTTGCAGCAATACGTTCGGTGCAAACTTTCCGTCGAACGGTTGCAAGTTTTCATAAGCGGCGCCGGCCCGGTCGTAGTCGGGTTTCATGTCGTAAACAAACGCACGCCACATGACAACTCCACCGTGTGGTCCAACTGCTGCAGCCATCATGTTCGCGCCATCAGCGTGAGTGCGATTGTACGTTCGTGGACCAGGCTGTCCTTCGCTGTTTGCCTTTACAACGAAGCCACCGAAGTCGGGGATCAATTTGTATATTTCGTCCGCCTTGGTTTTCCACCAGGCGCCAACTTGAGGATCAAGTGGATCAGCTGTCTTCAAACCACCGATATCGATTGGAGCAGAGAAGCGGGCTGACAGGTAAACATGCAGACCATACGGCCTGAAGACATCGGCAATTGCAGCGACCTTCTGCAGATACTCCGGCGTAAGTACTCGGGAATTGGCGTTGACGTTGTTGAGAACCGATCCATTTATCCCTATCGAAGCATTCGCCCGAGCATAGTCGCGCAAACGTGGGTCGACTTTGTTGGGCAGGGCA
>QHXL01000653.1:0-1682 GCA_003222935.1 Acidobacteriota bacterium | reverse complement strand
AGGCGCAAGCGCGGCTGCTCAGTCACATTGAGATTCACGATGGGTTGTAGTGTCTGCATCAGGCGCAGAAAATGAAAGGTACCGTAAAGCGTACCAGCGTCAGTTTGAGAAGCGATTACGATGGCTGAGTGTGGACCGATCCGGGTGGAACGAATTATGTAACCCTCCGTCCCGAGTTTATAAAGCTCATTCTCCCAGCGAAGATTTTTTATCAAAGATGAACTCGACGGAGTTCCCACCAGCAGCAGCCCGTTGCTCATTGGACTGGGGCTGACTTTCGGTGCTTTTCCTAGCAGGCCAGTTAATGCACTCGTCAATTCTGAGCGAATCGCTGCGGAGGTACCTGAGTCGCCGGCAACAACAATCGATTGGATCTTTTCTCGATATTGTTTTGCAGCAGACTCCGGCAGCGAATCGTAACGTAGCCACAAACGGTAACCATCTTCAGCAAACGATGCGGAGGTAGCGCAGAGAAGAACAGCTGTGAAAAGACACGCCCTCAAACATCTTCGGCGATAATTGTTCATTCTTACCATTCTTCTGTGCTTCGCTGAGTCTCCCGGGCTCTGTGGTAGGCCAAGACTCGACCTTCACGACAGATCTTCTACTTGTTTTCAAGAAGCGAATAAAAAGATGAAGCTTTCGAAGATCCTCACTCCGGTAGGAGTGACATGTCTATAGCATCGGTTGAGCATAAGCCTCCGGCGCGGTTCGGCGGGCCGGGACAAAATTGAGTGGTTAAGCACCAGTTGCGTTCCGGCCCGCCGAACCGCGCCTGGGAACATCGATGACCTAACTATAAACATGTCACTCCTACCGGAGAGAAGACTGACTCCCAGCGCTCTTAATGTACCTGCTGGCGAACTCAATAAATGTTGGCCAATTCGGACCCGTTGTATGTCCACCTTTGTGTTGTCGCCAGGCCAGCTCGCCATTAATCAACGCTGTTTCGACCGGCGGAAATTCGGTCGTTCCCAGATCCTTCTTTCCAAGTAAACGAAACACCGGACCGGCGGCGACCGCGGCCATAAAACTTCCACGCTGATCGACCCACTGACCTTCA
The DNA here is from genome assembly GCA_003222935.1 of Acidobacteriota bacterium. Classification (GTDB taxonomy): domain Bacteria; phylum Acidobacteriota; class Blastocatellia; order Pyrinomonadales; family Pyrinomonadaceae; genus PSRF01. Next base: position 619 of record QHXL01000653.1, on the reverse strand, counting down.
GCTCCAGGTCCCTCGGACGCTCCATAACTAATAAAGATCGGCCGCGGTGCGCATAAGGCAATCAGTTCGTGTGCGTCTATCGGTAAATCCGCCCACGTCAGCGGGCCCGCATACTTCAGAAAATTTCCGGCCATCCAATGATATTCGCCTGAACTTGCGACGTTCTCAACCAGTTCACCGAAATTCCTTCTATGAAGTTTGGCGCCACCTTCACCTGAAGAGCCTATGAATCCGATCGCAAAACGCTGGTCATACGCCATCGTCACCAGCGCCGCTTTGCCATACCGCGACAGCCCTTCGATCCCGACGTGTCTTGCATCGACGGAGCTGTCAGTCTCGAAGTAATCGAGTGCTCGACTTGCACCCCAGGCCCAAGCACGCAGCGAACCCCAGTCGTCCAATTTGCGCGGTTGGCCCTTATTAGAAAGACCGATAATTCCTCCAGTGAGCCCCGCGCCATTATCAGCCTGAATCGTATTTGGAATCAGACTCGCGTATCCCCAACCCCTGGCGAGCAACTGTTGTTGCCAGGTTGGACCAGGCGGTGGCACCGGGGCGCTTGCGGGTGGTGCGGGCGGCCGAAAGCCTGGAGGAAAGACAAACCCAAATTCCATCATCA
>QHXL01000656.1:2670-3815 GCA_003222935.1 Acidobacteriota bacterium | reverse complement strand
AACAAAGCCCATTCGGCTACCATCTGGTGACCACTCGGGTGAGCCGCAATCACCGCGTGCATAGAACATCCGCTTAGCCGTCGTGGCACCGTCAATCGGCGCGGTCCAGATTCCACGATCTTTCACATACGCCACGCGATCACTCTTCGGTGAGATTACGGGTTCGTCCCCTTCCCCGAGCAGCTTCGGTTCACCACCACCAAACTGCACGCTCCAGACTTGTACCTTCGTTTGCACCGCTGCGAGTGCTGGATTGACACCAACTGAACTGTCGAAGTTTGACCCGTGATCCCCGCCTCGAACATAGACCACATATTTACCATCAGCGGAGAGTGAAAGACTGGTCAACTCTTGTCCATCATCCACGTTGTAGTCTGTTAGGCGTCGTGCCTTGAAGTCAGGTCCTTCAGCGACCCAAACATTTCGCAGGCCACGTTCGTTGAAAGCCCAGGCGATTCGTGACCCTGAAGCCGCCGCCGAGAGTTCGTTTGGAAACGGATAACTCTTAATCTGTTCCATTGTGAACGATTGCGCCGCGTGAAAGCTTGTGTGTGCTTTGGAAAAGGAAGTTGCGGTCGTTATAGCAGTGACGATAAGAATTACGAAAAGGAGGCGGATCTTGAGGGACTTTCGCATGACGATTCTCCAGTGTTAGGCGAGTTCTACAATTTGATTGCTGCGAATCGAATCATAGTGCAAGCGTTCAGGGCAAGTCTTATCCGAACAGCAGCACACCAAAGTCTAAATCCCACCAACGGAGAACTCTTATTCGTCATCCGTTTCTTCTATCCCACCCCACGGCCGTTGGTGGTTTTTGTGCAAATGACGATCGAGCGGCTTTGTGATACCGTTTATTCACTCAATACGTGACCATTCTACGTAAATGAAATTCTCTCTATTTCAATGTAGTTACAAGCTGCGTACCGTCGTGGGAGTTGCAGCATCGCGGACAGGGATAGTCGCCACTACTACTCTTCTCCTCTTGCTACCAGTCTCCGCTCAGCAACCGACTCCGGTAGTCGTGCAACCTGGTGCCCCGGGTCAGCCCACGCGGACTTTACCTTCCTCGACAACAGCCACGCTGCCGCCAACGTCGCCTGAGGAGGTGAAGTTTATGCAGGGAATGATCATGCATCATGCACAGG
>QHXL01000656.1:0-2596 GCA_003222935.1 Acidobacteriota bacterium | reverse complement strand
TTTATGAAACGATGGCTCTCGGCCAGGGGCGAGTCGATTTCTACTCCGATGCACGAGATGAAGGGCATGGACATGTCTACTCATTCTTCGATGGATATGTCCGGAGATATGTCCGGCCATTCATTGCTTATGCCGGGCATGCTAACGATAAAACAGATGGATGATCTAAAACATGCCGAGGGCGAGGACTTTGATCGGCTCTTTTTAAGAGGAATGATTCAACACCACACTGGCGCTTTGATTATGGTGAAGGAGTTGTTCGACAAGCCGGGGGCCGGGCAAGATGCTGAACTCTTCAACTTCACGACCGACGTCGACAGTGGCCAGCGCGCCGAAATCAAGATCATGGAAAACATGCTCAAGAAAAAACCTTACTTTCCGTCTTTTCATTGCTTCCCTTCTTCTCAGTTCGTGTCTTTCAGCTAGAACGCTGGCGCAAACGACGTCGCCATCACCCGAATCAAAACCGACACCGCAAGAAGAAAAAGACCCGCTTGCTCTTGAACCAACACCGACGCTACCCTCGGGCATGACTGGCTCAGACGTCAATGACCCGCGCGCGAAGCTGGCACCAGGAATGTATGACGCGGCGGAAACATCGATGGGACTCAAGCATCTTCAGCTCTTAAAGAAGCCTGACGCATTTCAGCTTGGTGCCGCGAATCCTGACGATCCAAAAGTTAAGAAGACGCTCGGTCTAATCGGCATTGGCGATACTTCAAAAATGCCGAAGGGTAGTCAGTTGGTACTGGCACAGCTGGCTTTTGCAAACTCGGACCTCGCATTCCAGGGCAACCACCTGTTCCAGGGAAACTTTTATGGCTTCAGCATCTACGACATCTCCAATCCGGCGAAGTCCACCTTGCTAACTACAGTGGTCTGCCCCGGTGGACAAGGTGACCCGTCGGTCTACAAGAATCTCCTTTTTATGTCGGTTGAGATGACCAATGGTCGCCTTGACTGTGGCACACAGGGTTTCGCGCCGGAACCCGTTGGCCCAAACCTTCAAGCAGGACAACAAAAAACTCCTGCGCCGCCGGCAGCGCAAAAAGATCGATTCCGGGGAGTAAGAATTTTCGACATCAGCGACTTAAAGAGTCCAAAGCAAGTAGCAGCTGTGCAAACTTGTCGCGGCTCACACACGCATACGCTGGTAGTGGATCCAAATGACAAGGACAACGTTTACATCTACGTGTCAGGTACCTCTACTGTCCGTTCAAGCGAAGAACTGGCCGGATGCTCAAACGAAGCACCTGACAAAGATCCGAATACGTCGCTGTTTCGGATTGACGTGATCAAAGTACCGCTTGCCGCGCCTCAGGATGCCAAGGTGGTCTCAACTCCTCGCCTGTTTAGCGACCCACAATCTGGTGTCCTCAACAGCCTGAATAACGCCGGCACTCATAGTAAGGACGGATTAACAAAGCCAGAGGCTACCAATCAGTGCCACGACATTACTGTTTATTCAAAACTTGGCCTGGCCGCGGGAGCATGCTCTGGAAACGGAATCCTACTGGATATCAAAGATCCGGTGAATCCCAAACGACTCGATGCGGTAAATGATAAGAACTATGCGTACTGGCACTCGGCCTCGTTTTCGAATGACGGAACCAAAGTGGTATTCACTGACGAATGGGGTGGAGGATTAGGCGCACGTTGCAGAGCAAACGATCCCAACAAGTGGGGTGCCGATGCAATCTTCAATCTAAAGAATAATAAGCTCAACTTTGCGAGCTACTACAAACTACCTGCCGCTCAAGACAACAGCGAGAACTGTGTGGCTCACAACGGCTCCCTGGTTCCAGTTCCGGGTCGTGACATCAAAGTGCAGGCCTGGTACCAGGGCGGCATCTCAGTGGTGGACTTTACAGACACGGTCCATCCAGTTGAAATCGCATATTTCGATCGAGGACCAGTTGATCCAAAGATTATGGTGCTCGGCGGCGATTGGTCGGCCTACTGGTACAACGGGAACGTTTATGCTTCTGAGATCGCACGCGGCCTGGACGTCTTTGAGCTAACGCCTACGAAATTTCTAACTCAGAATGAGATCGACGCTGCGAAGACTGTTCGCGTCGCTGAACTCAATGTACAGAACTGGCCAAGGCCTATGTCGATCAGTTGGAGCGTTCTCAAGCCCTGGCGTCTGACCAAATCAACACACTGCGACAAGCAATCAGCAGCGCTGAGACTTCAAGACTGAAGCAAAAGGACGTGGCCAAACTCAAAGTCCTCGCAGCGACGTTGGAACAGACGGCTACGACAAAGAGTGGACCAGACGCAACTCGAATGCAGTCGCTGGCGGAAATTCTAAAGCAGCCTGTCCAGTAAGTCTTATCAAGTTTGCCAACGTAAAAATTGCCCTGGCGCATTTCTGCGCCAGGGCAAAACACTATAGGACGTAATTGCTTAGACTCCGGCTAAACGCTAATTGCTTTTCTTTAGACTGCGGATGAACTTGCCGTACTCGTCCATGTGGTTCTTCAGCACCTCTTCGACGCCAAAAGTCAGCATAGTGACGTGCTTGTTGGCTTTGAGCACATCGATACTCCAGTTGATCTTCACGCCTTGCACACCTTTCAACATACCCGTGCCG
>QHXL01000173.1:4821-10937 GCA_003222935.1 Acidobacteriota bacterium | reverse complement strand
TTCTTTAACTCTCAATAACCCTGTCGCGGCTACGTTAGTGTCACCGTCAGTTGTAACGTTGACGATTGAGGACAACGACAACGCAACGTCTTCAAATCCAATTGATAATCCTGGCTTCTATGTGCGCCAACACTACCTCGATTTTCTCAATCGAGAACCGGATGCAAGTGGCCTTAGCTTCTGGACAAACCAGATCACCTCATGCGGCTCAGACGCAGGATGCATCGAGCTAAAACGAATAAATGTCTCGGCAGCATTCTTTCTCTCCATTGAATTCCAGGAGACCGGGTACCTGGTCTACCGAATGTACAAGGCAGCTTACGCGAACACAGCGAACACTCTGCTACCGGTGAAGTTTAACGAGTTTCTGCGTGACACTCAGCTAGTCGGACAAGGTGTTCAGGTTGGTGCCCTTGATTGGCAAACGAAACTGGAAACAAACAAGCAAGCCTTTGCAAAGGCTTTTGTCCAACGACCTGAATTTCTCCAAGCGTTCCCAGAGTCTCTTTCAGGCCTGGGACTAGTAAGCAAGATGGAGTTGAACACTCATATAACGCTCTCCGACGTGGAACGTTCAGGATTGGTGAGCATGATAGGCATGACGCCAGCCGATCCGGAGAAACGCGCCACTGCGCTACGTATGGTTGCAGATGATGACGACTTTCGGCGTGCAGAGTTCAACAGCGCATTTGTGTTGATGCAATACATGGGTTACCTGCGTCGCAACCCTACCGACCCACCTGACAACAGTTTCAGTGGTTACTTATTTTGGTTAGGTAAACTCAACTCATTCAACGGTAACTTCGTAAACGCTGATATGGTAAAGGCGTTTATTGTTTCTGGTGAGTATCGTCACCGCTTTGGACCATGATGAGGTTGGTCCGCGGCCGCTTTTTTTTTGGGTATACTTTACAGACGCACCCGACGCTACCGCGTTTCGGTACTGACTCTCACGCCACTTAGTGACCTTTCGCCCTCGCAGCTTCGATGGCCCTGGTCAGATCGTTCACGATCTGATCTGCTACAAAACGGGGGTTGCCAACGTACCGCCAGCTTGAACTGCGTCGCGTGTCGGGCCAGACGACATAGCCGTTCGCACTAACTGCCCGCACGGTAACAATCACACGCGTGTCCTCGGCACTAACAGTTGCTTTCCGCACAGAAATTTTGAGAGCTGCATCTGCCTGGTCCAGGGGCGTACTCCTGACTTTCCCATCAGCCAAACGAGCTTGTAATTCGGTCTGTAATTCACTGGTAGAAGCGTTATTCGTCAGTACCTGAATGTACACTTTGCCGACCTCGTTTAGCGGTTTACCCATCAACTCTCGATTCCAAACCCCTCGCGTGGCCACCTCATCCGGTTCCGTGTTCGTCCCGGTGCCAGGCAACAGACTACGTTCGACGAAAGCCTCATCGCGTTCGCGTGGTGCAGGGTCTCGCTTCGCTAATAACGGTGATGGTGCTACTTGAGGCCCATTGTGCGTCGGCTTCTCGGGTGTGGAAGCCGGCGATTGGACCGGTGCTTGATTGGGGACTACAGGCGAAGGTGGAGTTGGCGCGACTCGCACAACCTCTTCCTTATGCTGTCGATTCGTCACGACCCACCAGGCGCCGGCGAATAAGAGCGCCAGCACCACGAACGCCGCGACGGGTTTCCACCAGGCAAAGGAGTGCTGTTGAGCGCCGAATACCGAATTCCAAAGATCCTTCATGCCCGAGACAGCGACGCGCGCAGGAGCTGTCTCTTTGAACCGCACAGCGACCTGTGCACCAGTCGGTCCATCTTCGTCTTGAAGCACGTTGACGCTGAACGATATTCGTTGGCCACCTTCGGTGTTAATTGCGAGGCTTTGGGTTCTCGGACCATTCAGATTCAACAGGTGAGTTGCCAACAGCAAAGCGCCTCGCTGATCTGAGCCGTAAACTTCGATTAGCTCTGCATCCTCATCGACGTGAAACTGGGCCAGGGCTGCTCGCTCAACGTTAATCTCTGCCCGTTGAACTCCATCCACCAGCACCCGCAGAAAACCGGTTGAAGCACTCTTCCGCCGCATCGCCTCCTGGGCCAGTAAATCGTTGATGAGTTTCAACTCGTCCTTTGAAAGATTTGGCGGCGTCCGCGAATCGTCTTCACCGTCATCACTATCCCCTTCAACATCGCCCAGAAAGAATCTCGGCAACTCCAACCGCTCGGCAGGCGGCGCTAGGCGATTGGCCGCAGTGAGGCGGACAAAGCATTCGGGATGTAGCGCGGCATGTATTCGATTCACTTCGACCTCATGTTCCTCGTCCGGCTGCCGACCTTCAAAATTAAGCGGCTTGATCGGGTCATTGAGTGGATCAAACCGCTCCGGCACTACACACGGCGTTGCCCAGGGCGTAAACCACCGCAGGCACTCGGCCACAAGCGCATGATGTCGTTGTCCGTTGTCGCTTGCTCGCCAACGTTGTTCGCCTCGAACGCCTTTTGAAACTTCCAACAGTTCTCCGAAGCGCTCCTTTAGTTCTTTCAGCAGGACCCCTTTTCGCGAGCGATAGTAATAATCATCATGCACCCGGTCTGGATCCTGAATGATCAGGTTGTACAGCTCCATGGTCTCCGGAGTTGAGTAGTTGTAAAGCAAACGACTCAAGCCCAACGTTACATAGAACGAATTGCGCCTGGCAGTGATGCGCACCATGTGCTTGATGAAGTAGACGACCAGGTCTGAGTGGCGGGCGGGTATTACACCATTCGCGGATTGAGAATTCAGTGCGGCTAATTCTTTCTTGCGTTCATATTCTTCAGATTCTACGTAAACAAGACGCTGAAGCAGGTGTGGTTCTCCCATCGAAACCTTGCTCCGTGCTTTGCGCGTGTCAGAACGTCCTGTGAGGCGATAGTACAGCCGTTTACCCTGCGCGGTGGCAGCCAACTGCAACTTGTTCAGCGCGCGGCTCGCGATCTCAGCCGCCGTCTTCCGCTCACGATGCAGAAAATAAGCCAGCTGAAAGGCCCGGTTGGGTAATTCATCAGGTGAAGTTCTGAGCATGGTCCTGATTCTTTTTTACCTTTGTTAGACCGCACTGCCAGTCTACAAGTGGCTATTGTGCCGACTCGGACAGCTTTGCACAAAATGCCTGGTTGAGTTGTCTTGTCTCAGTCACACCGCGGCTTTAGCCCGGTGATAGTCTGCACCGTCCAATAACAGAAACCGTTAAACGGTTTCGGATAACCGTGATGGCCCTCAAGCACCGGGCTAAAGCCACGGTGTGAATGAGAGGGACATCAATGCACCGGATACTTTTGTGAAAATCTATCTGGTCCATAAAACGTTTCGTTTTAATTGACTGAAGGCCAGTCCAGTCAATCCTCCACAAAAACCATCATCAGCAAAACAGCCCGATGCGACCGTGGCATTTTCGGAATTCTGGAAATGACACGTCATACCGTTTTAGTCACGCTTAAAGTGCGGCCTGCATTCGCCATGAATCGCCATGAATCGATCGTGCAAAACGATCTCCTCGGAGGTCGCCCTAAATAATTTTTAACCTGAAGGAGAAATTGAAATGAAAAGTCTGAAGAAAGTTACCCCCTTTACCTTGGCCTTTACCCTGGCATTCGGCCTGGCAGTTCTTGTCGGCGGTCTGTCGTTATTGACCAACACTGCAAAGACTCAGGCTGCGACCGCCGTAGTTGAGCCACAGGGGAGTTGTTCAGCCGTCACCATCAACAATATCCAAACTCAAAGCGTTGCCCTGGGCCAGGCCGAGAAGATTACCGTGAATTGGACTTTTACCCCGCCGTCAGGCGCTGACAGTTGTGTCAAGGTCCAGAACTTCGACGTGTGGATCGAAGTCACTCACCGTACGGGTCGCAAAAGCAATCGGAAGATTGACGCGTCAGCCACGGCGACTAGCGTAAACGCTGAGTTCACCGAGGCCGGAATAGGCGCTCTTACTGATGAGATCAAATCGGTCAAAGCCATAGTCACCGCCAACCTGGTTGCCACAAAGGCTGAAAAAGTTCTGAGCGGGCTCTAAGCAAACGTTGGCATCGGGTTTTCCGCTGCTACCCAAATGCTAGTGGGCACCGAGGCGTGCCCACTGGATGTGAATCGATGCGCGACTTTATTTGGTTATCCGACTGATTTTGTCGGACTCAATTACGAAGGAGACACATGACTAGTGCAAGATCGAGTTACTTCAGATTGACGGTGGTGCTCGCTGTGTTGGCAATAGTTCCTATCTCAGCTATCCGCTCATCAACCGCAACGAATTCTCCATCCCCTTCCCTCAATACGTTCCCGGGTGCGGACCTCGCAAACGAAGAGCGAGTTCTAGCAAAGTACTTCGACGACCTGGTTACTTACGATAAACAAGTTGCCGAGGTCAGCAAACGAACGGCCTTCGTGAGTGCCGATCTCGATCCGCTTCAGCGCAAGGCTGACGACCTTAAGGGTCGCCTAACAGTCGTACAAAACAGCGTTCGTGAAATAGTAAGAAAGCTGAAAGCGGCAAACGAATGGGAAGACCTCGACACAAGCATCGCGGCAAAGATCACGGACACAAGCCAGAGATCATTCCTGTTGGAGTCGAGCTTTAAGCACCTGTTGGAGGAATCTTCCAACAATCTCACCACCTACAGTACCGACATCAAGTTACCGCTGGATAACCTACGCAAGAGGCTAGCGAGCCGGCAGAGCGAAGGCTCTGACTTCGACATTGTTCGGGCAGGTTATGAGGCCCCGACCCCGTTTCTCTTGTCGGGCTTGCAATGCAGGACCGGAACAATCCGGGTGAATGTCACTATCAAGCTCGGCGGGTTTCCCAGCAAAGACACACTCAACAACGTGTTTGCGAATTGTAACCCCGGCCGGATAGTCCCCTGGTGAGGATTACGGAATTGGCACTCGCAGATTCCCTCGACATTCAAATTAGTTTTTTGGAGATTGCTATGAAGAAAAATAAAACTATTTCTCGTCTTCTTACGCTAGTCCTACTACTCGCGTTTACTTTAGCGCCACACTCGACCCTGCCTGGACCAGCTCTAGCACAGAATCGAAACATCAACGTCAACGAGCTCCTCGATTTTCACGCGCTCGGTATCGACAACGAAACGCGTCAGATCGTTTCGTTAAGTGACCTCCAGGTGAAGTTTTTCAAGCGCGGGGCAGAGTTGCGAGAGAAGAGCATTCTCTCGCCACGTGATCCAGCCAGTTTCAGTGAAGAAGCAGACAAGCGGAAAGCCGACCTGGTAACTCTAAAAAACCAATTTCAATCTCTCATCAACAAACTGAAACAGAAGAACCTGTGGGATGAGACTTTAGATGCTCAGTTCCTGGCGTCGCTCAAAAGCAGCAGCGATCGGTCGGTGTTAAGCCAGGCCGGCGGTGCGCGCAAAGTGTTACAGGCAGCAGTAGATGACGTGGGACTTGTACAAGAGGACATTGACGATGAAGTTCGACAGGTGAAAAGCAGGCAAACGGGTGCTCTGCGAAACCGCCGAGATAGAGTCTTCGCTGCTCACGCTAGCCCACCGTACGGCAAAGCAGGTTGCAATGTCCTCTTTGCCTATTACCTCGTTGCGTCTCTTACAGCATCGACACATAGCGTGGCCTGCGCGATCGCTAAACGCTACAACGATAAAGGGTGTGGCCACATTGATTGCGGTTGATGAGGCAAATACGAATCAATTAAACGGTGCAGTCTTTGGAGGTGATCATGAAGCCATATGTTTTCCGAATTTTTTCGATGGTCCTGGTTCTTGCGTTTGCAAGTGCTCCCCACTTTACGCTGACGTCTAAGACCAACGCTCAGGAACGAAACATCAACGTCAACGAGAAGCTTGATTTTCGAGCGCTCGGTATCGACAACGAAGCTAAACAGTTCGTGTCGTTGATCGACGTCCAGGTGAAATTTTTCAAACGCGGCGAAGAGCTAAGAGCGAAGAGCATCCTCTCGCCGCGCGATCCGGGTAGCTTCAGGGAAGACGCGGACAAGAGGAAAGCCGAGCTCGTGACCATTAAGAACCAGCTTGAATCGTTGATTAACAAATTGAAGCAGAAGAACCGTTGGGACGACGCTTTCGACGCTCAATTCCTCGTGTCGTTAAAGAATGATAGTGACCGTTCAGT
>QHXL01000173.1:0-4741 GCA_003222935.1 Acidobacteriota bacterium | reverse complement strand
TAAGCAAACTGGCCAGTTGCGTAATCGAACCGATCGATTCTTCGCTGCTCACGCCAGCCCAACGATGGGAAAAATCTGCGTAGTACTCCTGACCGCGTACTTCTTAGCTAGTGGTGGCGGAACAATTGACAACACGTACAGCTGTGCAGTCGCCCATCGTTACAACGAAAAAAGTTGTGTTCCGCGGCTCAGCACCAACTGCTCGAATTAGTGCCCACCTTTTGGAGGTTTCCATGAAGCAAGATAAGAAAAACAGTTTTCGTATGTTTGTCCTGGCGCTGTCGCTCGCGGTTGTGAGCCCGACGCCACTCACAACGCAGCAACACGTCAACGCTCAGGAGAGCAGTGGTATCAGTATGCCTACCTTGCAACTCCGTTCCCTCGGAATCGACAACGAAGTGAGGCAGATTAACTCGCTACTTGGCGTGCAGGGCAAGTTTTTCAAAAAGGCATTCGATCTTCAGGCGAGAGCCAGTGTCTCGCTTGAAGAGAAAAACCAGTTACAGAACGAAGCCGTTCAACGGAAGTCTGATCTGGCGACATTAAAGAACCAGTTTGAGTCTCTGATTAACAAACTGAAGCAGAAGAATAATTGGAATGAGGCGTTCGACGCGCAGTTCCTGGCATCACTAAAGAACTCGAGCGATCGCTCACTTGTGACCCAGGCCGGTGGTGCTCGCAAACTGCTCGAGGCTGGAGCAGCGGACTTTGACGGTCTGCGAGACCACATCGAACAAGAAGTTCGCCAAGTCAGCGATAAGCAGGTTGGCCGCTCACGAAGCAAAGTCAATCGAGTAGATGCGGCGCACGCGAGCGCACCGCTGGGCAGCTTTGGTTGCTCGGCGCTACTCGTGTCTTACCTTCTTGCCACCGCCACCGGAGCTGAAAACAGTATTTCCTGCAACGTCGCGGCTATCTACAACAAGAGGGGTTGCAAGCCGGGAATAATCAGTGGCGCAGCATGTCACTAAGATTGAAATGAGGAGTTCGACAAGGAGCAAAAATGAAGAAGAAGGTGAGATTCGGTTACTTGAAGCTGGCTGCCGTTGTCGCCGTTCTGACGATGGCTCTGGTCAACGGAGGCTTACCTTCCGACGATGTGTTTAGAAACGTCTGGATCTATTGCGATGTGGGTCAGGTTTGCTGCCCGTTTACGAATTAGCGAACTCCATAACTTCAGACAGTTAACAGGCTAGGACATAGAGCTAATGAGTCAAAGACAACAATTTCGAATTTGTAGTTGGCTACTGATAGCTGTGATCGCTTTTGGTTTAGCGCGATTGCAACTCGAAGATCATGTTTCGGCAGGGGGTCATGAATCAGAAACCGTTCAGGCCCCCAACAATTGCCTGACCCAGGCCGCGGCGCAGATCAACAAGGTGCGCTACATCGGCAAAAACTCAACCGGTGATGACGAGGTCGCCGTTGAATGGCTGGTGCAATCTGTTTCTGAATGCGTGCCCTTCGGTAGCGGTCAGTATGTGCCAGGCAAGGTGGACACTACGCCATTCGGTTATGAGATTACCGTAAGGATCAAGCGTCGCCTGGGAAGCGAAGATTCAGGCAAGGTTAGCAAGAGGGAAATCGTTAAGGGCACAACAACGACCATCGTGCGAATTCCCCGCGAGAACCTGGAGACCGATCCAGTTTCGTTTACCGCGACGCTAAAAACGACCGCAGGAGCAGTGCAGACATTCAATCGCGTGGTTACTGGTATCGGTGTCCCTTCATTCGCCGGCGCGACACAAAGCACAAATAAGCACAGCACCGCTGACCTCAACAGTTGCTTCTCCTCAGTCGATATGTCAGCCATCCACTTCATTCCAGGCGCGGGCGCGACTCCAGACAACGTGACGGTCAACTGGAGCGCCAATACGCCGAGTTCGATCTGCTTCGAGCAGCCCAGATTCTCAATCCTGGTTCGAGTCAAGCGCCTTAACGGAACCGTCGACACATCGCAAACCAACTTCAGTCCCGGTTCAACCACTGCAACTCTTCAGCTGTCAGGACCGCCGGGCGGCGTCGACAGTTTCAGCGTGGTACTCACTGCAATTAGCGGCAACGTGGTGGAGAAGAGCGATACCCAGAGTGGAAATTTCTGATCTCAGCCCTCTCTCGAAGGAGTTGTTGTTACGAATCGAAAAAACTCACGGCGCAAAAGACGATCTAAAGTGATCGTCAACAAGAAAACTAATTAAGCGGTACGACACAGAGGAAGATCATGAAAAATAAAACTGCGACTACAGTCAGCTTGCTCGTAATTGTTTTGATGCTGTGCTTCAGAGTCGGGAGTGCGAGTGCCCAGACTGCAGGCGGTAGTTCCTGCGGAGTCTCGGTGAAGATTGTTCAATTCGAATACAAGGGTCGTTCAGGTTTGAAAGACCAGTTCAGCGTCGCCTGGGAGTTTAACCAACCTTCACTGGCTGGCGTGCCCCCCAGCTGCGTGGAGGTGTTGGGGTTCAAGGTCACCGTAAATGTGACGCGAGAGAACGGGAACGTTGTCACGGAAACGCTGAACAAGGATAAGTTTGCTCGCACGGCACTCGTCGAGGTCTCGGTGGGATTAAGCGCGCACAAGTCAGCACAGTTGGTGGTCCAAGCGGATACTCGAGTTAAAGCGAGTGAAACTGCTGAGCGAAGCATCCTGACGGGAGACGCTGCACGTTCACTAGGAACCGATGAGTGCTTCGACGGAAAAGTAAAGGTCAAGGATATTACTCTCGAAGGTTCCTCGGGCGTTGGTGATCGCAGAAAACGATTCGGCATCGTGTGGGATTTCACGCCGTTGTCGGAGGTCTCATGCGCGCAGCTTGAAGGTTTCAAAGTCGACGCCAAGATTATCAGCAGCACTAGATCAACAAACTCGGAAGAGCGAACCGTAGGAAAATTTGATCGCGCGACCGCAATTGAGGTAATTGATCCGGTGATCGCCAACGATCCCTCCCTCTTTGTCAGAGTGCACGTGACTGCCTTACTTAAGGTAACCGCCAGCGACACAAAGACCATCAGCTTATGAGAACTCAGGGAGTCTCCCACTCTCAAAAGGTAGGTTCGTATCCACCCGCGGCGCTGTAGACTCGTTGTCTTAACACCCACAGGCGCTGCCACTAAAGGGTTGAGACTTGAAATAAGCCGCAGATTTACGCAGGAAGAACGCCGATCAGAAGGGAAAAGCCTCTCGGTCCTTCTTGATCGGCGTTTTTCTGCGTAAATCTGCGGCTAAGTTTTTCCCCAAAACGTCCGTGTCAATTTCGGAATTCCGAGAATGCCACGCAGCCCACTCTCCAAAGAACCTAAGCTCTTCCCGGACACGACGATGATAGTTCCCCGAACAAAGCCCCGGCACTACTCCGCGCGCATCGCTATAGCATTCGTGTGTGGCATTGTGTTGGTCACGTGCGTTCTCTGGTCTGAAATCAATGTTGTGCATGGTCAAGACACTCTGTCTGTCACGCCTGCTTTCAATCCAACAACCCCAATCAAATTCGACACACCAATTGAACTAACTTTGAATCGTGCGCTAAAAGCTGACGAAGGTCTTATTGCCGTCATGATCGGCACGTCTGATGTGACGAGTCTGTTTATTACGAATGGCACGCGACTCATTTACAGCCCTACGCTGTTGCCGTTGCCGTTGGGTGAACAGCAAATCGTCGTCTATCTGATCGGCACCGACAATGCCTGGCGCGAGCTTAATCGCATTCAGATCCACGTCGTCAAAGAAGTCCCGGCGTCGAATCAAACGGTGACGCAGCAGAATGAAACACCGCTGGTAAAAGTAAGCGCCGAGACCCCGGTCGACGGTGCAACTGCAATTCCTGACAATGGCAACGCAACGACCTCCACCCCTATACAATCAACACCGTCCACCGCCGCCCCCACAGATGCAATCGCAGAAACATCCAAGCCAACTGCGTCGCCCGACCAACCGGGCAAGGGTAAATTCGGCTTTGAAAAGTGGGAGTGGATTCCATCCCTGACGCTCGGAATCAAGTCACAGCCGGCGCAGTTCAACTTTCCCGACTCCACTCGCCCGACAGAACGAGCAACCTTCGCCGATGGAACTCTACAGTTTTCACAGCGAACTGAAATGAACCGGGGCTGGTTTGGCGCGCAGACGAGTTTTGATTTCGCAGGCTCGTCGTTTCAACCTGAAGCGTTGCGCTTTGGCACTCTCGGAAAAAGAGCACCGCAGTTGGACCTATCGAGCTATCTGATTCAACTAAAGCTGGCGCGGGCCAAGGTGGACATTGGTCATACGTCAATGGGTTCGTCTCGGCATTTGATCAGCGCGTTTTCCAGCCGCGGCATTACGGTAACTTTGCCGATAACGAAGCGATTCGATGTAAGTGTTGGCGCACTGAACGGAACGAACGTGGTCGGCTATGGCAATTTCTTTGGACTGGCCCGGGACAAACATCAACTTCAAAGCGTGACCCTGGGAGTCGAGCTTTTACCGGCACGTCCGGGTGGGCTGCGTCTGGAATTCTCGGGTATTAATTCTTACATCCAGGCCTTGAACAATTTCTCGCAAGGCGCGGTCAATGACGTCGAGAGAAGTCGTGGCGGCAGCGTACGCTTGATCGCGACCGACAAGTCGGGTCGTCTCAAGTTCGAAGGCGGCTTTACGCGCAGTCAGTATCGCAATCCAGCTGATCCGTTGTTGTATCAAGGTACGAACACGCTTGCTGTTCCATTTCTGACTCGCAATGCGCGGTACGCTGAAGTCACCATTGAAGTT
>QHXL01000172.1:7041-10260 GCA_003222935.1 Acidobacteriota bacterium | reverse complement strand
TTATGAAGAAAAGGTTTTGTTGTCCGCTGAGGATGTCGCGCGCCTGTCGATCAAAAACCGAGTAAGACCCAAATTGAAACCAGCCGGCGTCATCGAGATGGGCCCGCATGAACATGAGCGTGAAGAAACGAACGCTCAACGCTATCGTTAACAGTGCAAAAATTATGAAGAGATGTTTGCGGTTGATCGGCGAGAGGCTAAACCGTTTTGGGTGAGCCAGAGCGGCTTTAGAAAGTGGCATTTAAAGTCTCTGCGTCATCCTCAGCGTACTCTGTGTCTCTGCGTTTATAGTCTGTCATTTAGAGCTTAATCAGAGTTTCCTTTGATTTACGTCCCGGCCCTTTTTACCGCAGAGGCGCAGCGCAGCAAAGCCGCAACCAAAATGAGTTCTAGCGTGAACGGCTTCGCCGCCTGTTGTGAGGATGTGGCTGTGCCCTTCCGTAATAGGTCACCCGCTAGTTTTGCGCTGCGCCCTCCGAGGTCGACTTGGAGGAAACCCGAGCGCTGAGTCCTGCCCCTGCACTTACAGCGGCGCAGCCGAAGCGAATGGAACTCTGTACGGAAGGGCATAGCCACATCCGCGAAGCCAACACAGGCCGCGAAGCCGAGTCGAAGTTTCTCTAAAAAAACGAGAACCCACATTCACAAAAACTTTGTCAGAAAACAAGGTCTTAAGAACTTGCCAGGCAGAGAACGCAGAGGTTAGCGCGGAGAAGTAGATCTACTTCGTCGCCGTGATCACGACATTCCAACCGATTCGCTTTCGCAAACGATCGAAGAGCGAATCTGACACCAGTGGATTGAGAAACCTTAACTCCTCCCGCATCAACTGCTCGACTTCAACACCGACGTCTGTGAATTGACTGAACAACTCGCGCGCCTGTTTCCGACTGTAAACTTTCACCAACGGCCGCGCTTCATGATCGGAATGTTCGACAACTCGACTCATGATGTCTTCAGCTGAACGTCCGCGTAAAAACTCAGCACCGAAGATCCCGCGACGCATCACGATCTCGAACCAGTAGTTGAGTGAGTCGCGATAGTAGAGCATCACCTTTGCAGTTCCGCCTTTGCGCAACACGCGATGAACTTCGTGAATGGCCCCGGCTGTGTCAGGCGTGTGATGCAAAACTCCATTGGAGTACACCACGTCAAAACTTTCGGTCGCGAACGGCAAACGCTCGCCGTCTGAAAGCATGAAGTTTCCCTCGAGCCCATAGAGCGCAAACCGGTGACGCGTGATCTCAATGGACCTCGGCGTTAGATCCACTCCGGTGCACTTTGCGCCGCCCCGTGCAAACTGCACGAGATCAGATCCCATCCCACAACCTATCTCAAGCAGTTGCGCGCCGGGAAACTTGTTAAAGCCCATAGTCTCCGGCATCCATGGCGCATAGACTTCATAACGATGTCGCTCGATCGCCTCGAAGAACTCGCGTGTGCCCAGTTCGTGCTCACGTTCGTAGACCGCGCCACACGGATCCTGGCTCCACTGTTCACGAGCACGTAATTTCTCGTCAGCCAAACTACTCATCTTTTTCTTCTATGTGTTAACACAGAGAGGCATACTCATCCAATATTCGTTGAGCATTGTGTTTCCATGTGTGGGTCATCACGGCAGCTTCACGTACCTTCTCGCCCAGTCGAGAGCGTAACTCTTTTGAGGTCGCGAGACGTCGAATTGCATTTGCAAGCTCACTCGCGTTACCAGGTTCGACCAGTATCGCAGTCTCCTCATCTTCGAGCACGTCGCCGATCTGCCCCAGTCGACTCGCAACTATTGCCTTGCCCATCGCCATGTACTCGAAAAGTTTCGTGGGCGACCCGAAAAAGTCGCTGCCGTCCTGCAGAGGAACGTGAGGCGACGCCAGAATGTCGCAAGCATCCAAAAACCCCGGCACCTTCTCATGCTTGACCGGACCGGTGAAAACCACTCGCGGATCCCCTTGCAGCATTTGCTGAACTTCCCCGTGTAAACTTCCGGCGCCAACCAACAAAAACTTCACCGGTACGTCGGGCGCAATTGCTCGGATCGCTTCAGCGAGAACCATCACGCCATGCCATGGACCAAAGGTTCCCACAAAGCCGACAACAACGTCGCCGGCAGTAAAACCGAGCGCCTCTCTTACGGCGTCGCCGCCAACATTTGGACGAAAGAGATTGGTATCAACACCGTTCGGGTTGATAACTATCTTGCCTGGCGAAACGCCTCGGTTCTCCAGATTTCGTTTCTCGATCTCCGATACCACAAAAATACGCGCGGCTGCCTGCAGGTTCAAATGTTCGTAGCGCTCGAGGAGGTCGAGCTGTCCGACGCGATCCCAGTGTCGACCAACCCAGACTTCGGAACCGTTGTATTCGAGAAAAAGCGGCCGCCTTATTTTTAGTGCTGCAACAACACCGGCCCAGCTGAAACGCGCGTAACGTTGATAGATAAAATCCGGCGGATTGCTTTCAAGCAAAGGGAGCAGCGAACGAGTGAAGCTGAGGTTGTTGTTGATATCGAAGATGGCGCGAGTGCTGCCGGAAGATACCGGCTTGATAACTGACAAAGGCGCCCTGGTGTCGTCAAAACCTGCAATCCAATCGTTGCTCACGACTTCCACATTCGCACCCAACTCCAACAAACCCTCAACAACGCCTTTTATGTGACTGGCTGCCCCGCCTGCCTGCGTACCTGGACCAGGGGTCGATCGTAAAAAGACAACCCGCGGATTCTTTATCTTTCGAACCTCTAAAGCACTCGCCTTCCCTACCTGATCTTCCAACTTCATCAACTCACGTCGTGCACGTGCAAACGTACGCGCACTCAAGATTGCGTCGCCACTCAGTTTGACCGGCGTGCTGAACAACAAACTGGCTCGCGATTTTCTGACTTCACCTCCGTGTGCGTCGAGCATGACGACCTCTCGCGCTCCGGCGAGTGCGCCAAACAACATGAAGAGATTCTGACCGCGTTGCCACGAAAGTCGTTCAGTGGCAATCGCAAAAATGTCTGGCTGCAGCGATCGCAAGGCTCTCAACCGACTGGCAAGCCCGCCTTCTCCAAGCTGGCTACGCGAGACTAGTTGAAGCTCTGCCTGGGGATAGTTTGCCGCAAGCGTTTTCTGTGCAAGAGCCTGGTCGCCGCTGAGCATCAGCAGAACGACCTTCATTTCGTCACTCCGGCCGATTGGATTTTTGTGCTTGCGGAATTGAGAAGTGATTTTAGTTCCGCGC
>QHXL01000172.1:0-7029 GCA_003222935.1 Acidobacteriota bacterium | reverse complement strand
GAGATCATTAAGACCGCAATCAACGTGTAACTAATAGTCGATCCAAGTGCGGCGCCTCGAGCCCCGAAACGTGGTACCAGCGCAAATACCAACGCGATATTCACTGCGAGTGTGACCAGCCAGAAAATTGGAACAGCCTTCGGCAAACCCAAGGCGTTGAAGTGCTGTACGACAACGGCTTGAATTCCAACAAGGAAAACACCCGGAAGAAGAATCAGTAATTGAGTCGACGAATCCGCAAAGGCATTTCCATAAATAGATGGCAGTATCAAACTCAACGGTATGGCGGCGAGTGTGAATAGCAGCATCACAAACGACGTGTACCTGGCAACAATGCACGTTGTCTCGCCGGTGACATCCTGCTCCGCTGTAACCCTCGGAAAAAGAAGCGTTCCGATAACGCTCGGCAAAACCATCAGCATCATCCCAACCTGCGTGGCAATAGTATAAACACCGGCTTCCCCGGCTCCCCGGAAAAGATTTACCACCAACAAGAGTCCCGGCCAAAATCGAGATGTGAGATTTAATGCCGTACTGCATCATCTGACGAAACAGTGCGATGTCTGTTCGCCAGCCCGCCGCATTCTCCAAAGGTTTTTTTCCGAGGTGAACAAGCAGGGCGATAACAATCAGACCGACCACGACACTCGCCGCCGAGTTTAGAAGCACTAACGTACCCAAACCTGAGTGCATAATAATCAGCACAACAAGAGCATTGATCAGCACAAACGATTGCCCGGCAAGGTCGAGCAAGTTGAACTCTCTGATTCGACCGATTGCCAGGAAGATATTTAGACCAATCAAATTCAACAGTTGAAAAGGTATTGAGATCGCCGCCACTCGAAAAAGATCCGGCGAGACAAAACCAAACCATGAGGGACGGAGTTGGGCCACGATTGCAAGGCCGACGGCTAAAAGGGTGCCGCACAACAACGCGAACACCAATGAGTTGAGTGTCGCTATACGAAAGTGGCCGGGCTCTTTTGATATGAAGTAGGTATTCGCGGATGGAAGTCCAAGACTGCCGAGTTGGACCAGCGTCATGACGGAAACATTGATCACCGCAAGTTTTCCAACACCCTCGGCTCCCAGCCAGTGGGCGACGATTACTCCGGCCAACAGACTATTGGCAATCATCACAACGCGCGCGATTACGGTCCAGGCTACGTGGAGGGAGAAGCGAGAGCGAGACGCATTAGCTTCCGGGGCCGGAGTAATCACATGAGCCTTTCGAATCATTTTCCATATCTCATTTGACGGGTATCAGTTATCATTTGGGAAATCACGTCGTCGGTCTTTGCGCTTCACTTGCCGAACACAATGCCTCAAACCCACCAACCTAGTCCAAGTTCGCTCTTTACCAAGTGACAACTGAGAGCTGTCAAATGAGATCTGGAAAATGATTTCTTTTGCTTCGCTATACCTAGCCCCTATCAATCCAGCGCTCGTACCAGAGACTCAAATTCAACAGTGCCCACAAATGAAAGCCCCAGTCCTTTTTTCTGCTTCGATGTTCGGCAAGCATCCGAGCGATAAAGTCATAGTCGAGCAGATTCCGGCGCCTTAACGTCGAATTCATCAGATGATCATCGAACCAGCCACCAAGTCCTTCACGAAACCATTCTCGCACCGGCGCCCCGAAGCCACGCTTCGGTTCATAGAGCAAGTCGTGTGGCAGGACATCTTCCAAGGCTCGTTTCAAAATGTGTTTTCCCGATCCGCCCTGGACCTTCAACGCGCGGGGTATCGACAATGCGTACTCAACCAGGTGGTGGTCCAAAAACGGAACCCGGGCTTCAACGCTCGTCGCCATCGTGATTTTGTCTACGCGCATCAACAGCAGCTCGGGCAACCTTAGTTTCAGCTCAAGGTAGGTCATTCGCGAAAGAAAGTCTGACTCGGGCCGTTCGCGTTCGATATGCTTCAGATAACTTTCGACTACGTGAAGTGACGAAAGACCGTTCATTCGCTGCCGCATCTGTGCAGACAGTACCTTTGGCTTGAAAGCTTCGTCATAAACAACAACCCCACCCCAAAACAGTGGTTCGTCAGCACCGAGACGGCGCAGCAGCTCTATAGCCATTCGCTTTCTTCCGGTTGCTTCGAGTGCCGGACGCGAAACTGTGGAGACTGCGCGTCGGAGTGCAAGCGGCAGATTTTCTGCATATCGCCAAAACTTTTCGTAGATCCGAAGATGGCGAACATAATTCTCGTAGCCGCTAAAAATCTCATCAGAACCTTCGCCTACCTGGACCACGATGGTTCCCGAGTCCCGTGCCAGCTTCGAGACGTAGTAGAGCGGAACGCAAACCGGATCGGCGATTGGCTCGTCCTGGTGGAAAACGAGGTCAGGAAGAAAGTCTTTCATCTCTTTTTCCGAGATGATCACTTCATGATGATTAGTACCAAACTGTGTAGCGATGCGCCTCGCTGATTCGAGCTCATTAAGATATTCAGCGTCGCTGAAACCGACTGTGAACGTCTGAACCGGACGCGACATCTGCTCCGACATCAACGCAACGTTGGCCGATGAGTCGACACCACCGGAAAGAAAAACTCCAAACGGAACGTCTGACATCATCCGTTTGCGGATCGACGCACGCAGCAAACGCAGTATTTCAGCTTCGTGTTCCGCCTCGGTACGCGAAGCATCGAACTTTCCAGGAAGCGCGTCCCAGTACTGCCGGATATTCAACTGACCATCGCGGCTTAGAGTCAGCGTATGGCCAGCTGGGAGCTTATGAATCTCTTTGAAGAGCGTGTTTGGCGCCGGAGTCGTAAGGAAAGTCAGGTAGTGATAGAGCGCCTGCTCATCAATATCGGGCGTGACCGCGGGATGTTGAACGATTGCTTTTATCTCTGAAGCAAAAATGAAGCGGCCATCTTTGTAGTAGTAGTAAAGCGGCTTGACTCCGATTCGATCCCGAACCAGAACCAGTCGTTCCTGGTTTGAATCCCAGAGAGCGATTGCATAGTCGCCTTCAATGTCGTGAACAAACTCGATCCCGCGTTCCTCGTACAAATGCAGGATCGTTTCCGAGTCAGTGCGGGATGAATACTTGTGACCCCGTTCTTCCAGTCCGACGCGGAGTTGAGCATGGTTATAGATCTCTCCGTTAAAGACCAGCCAGGTACTGTCGTCACAACCGTGCATTGGCTGGTGACCTGCCGCTGAAAGATCGATGATCGACAACCTGCGAAAGCCAAAGCCACCCCGGTTTTTGTCGAAAAGCAATTCACCCGAGTCGTCTGGCCCACGATGCGTCATCTCGTCGCGCATGCGTGCGATTAACGAGCCTTCAACTCGTCCGTCACTCGCTCCGTATTCCCAAACTCCGCAGATTCCGCACATTAGTTATTCACCTTGGAGTGCGGCGCCTTGTCGCCGCTTTTGCAAGACTCACCGATTCGACCTGCCGCCGTAACAAAGCGGCGACAAGGCGCTGCACTCCAAAGAGCCCTACTCATAAACGTCTCTCCAAAATTTCTTGCACCACACCCTGAAAGAGTTTCGACATCACGTAGTACCGGTGTCCAGATCCGTCGTTGAGCTGAAACCCAGGTTCGGCAGAATTCAATACCTTCAGCGCTTTCCGAAAGAAGGTCGCATCAAGATTGAAGAGAAACTCTTTCGCTTCAGAAATCGACGTGTAGTGAGAAACATCGACTTGTTCCTTGATGATAATTTGCTCTCCCGTATCGATACCGGTGTCGATAAAGAACACGCTGATTCCAACCGGATCATTTTTCAAAAGGGACCATTCCATAACACTACGCCCTCGATACTCCGGCAGCAATCCAATGTGTGGATTAAGTATCCCGAGCCGGAACGCCGTTATCGTTTCTTTCCTGTAAATGCCGCCGGATTTGTGAAGACCAACGTCGAATTGTAGCTTCTTCAGCTGGGCCACCGACCCTGGATGGTCGATAGTGTGAGGAAGAAAAATAACTCGACGATTGAAGGGGACACTACTTAACTGCCAACTCATCGGACTTAACGATCCGATAATCATTCTCGCAAAATTTGCCAGGACGCTGATTATTGGAGATCGGTGCGGTAATGGGCTGAGCACGATGTACAAATCACAGTCGGGTAGGTCATGCAGCTGTCGGTAGATCGTGAACGCAGACAGATATGAGTTTGCAAGAATTCCAACGCGCATTGATTAGCGATTCACAAATGCAGGTGTTAGCGCCTTCGCGTAAAGTGCCAGGAAAGAGTTCAACAGCCAGGGATGCTGAGAAGCTGGATACCAACTCGAGGGCAACAGCTCGTAATAGTAGTTTAGCGCGTCGATAAACCTCAAATCTGTCGAGATAGCCGCTTGAATTGCTATGAGATTGAGCCTGAGAAACAGATCGTCTGACTCTACAGCACCGAAAGACTTTCGCTCGATGACCGCCCGATCCTGGACCATCAAGCGCTCCAGAACGTGTTCGCGGATCTTTTCTTCGGATGGATGCAGGAAGTTGAGTGGAAATGAGTATTCCGTTGTCAACAACACAAATCTCTGCTCAGGATTGCGAGCTGCCAGGATAAGAATTTCGTAGAACTCATCTCGCGGCATTTCCGGAACTCCAGCTGACAGTTCGATAGATTCGTCGAGCGCAAGCGCCTGCAACGACAACAAACAACTCTGCTGCGAGTTCAGCCAGGTCTCCGGTATGTCCCAACGCGCCGAAAGGTTTGGTGACTGGAAGTGCCTGTTCAGTTTGTTTGCAAAATCCGACGACGTGGGAAGGGCCAACAAACGTTCACACACGTCGCTGTGTCGTTGCTTGAGTGATTTTGAAATGAGGCTCTGGATTGGGGTCAATGGCTGGCTGTCCTGATGGAGAAAGCTCCGCTGCTAAGCTTTGAGGCAAGTTCCGTCAAAGTTAAGCACTTGATGTCAGACGATCGGGAGACGTCGCTCAAGAATCTTTTGATGTCGGAAAAATCCTTAACATCCTTCGTGTGGTTTTCGAGAATCACCGGTACTTCCGACAATCCACTTTTGCGAGCGCGTTCTCGAATCGATGTAAGCATTTCCGAAAGCAACGGATAGTTCAACTGGGCCAGGTCAGAGATGTAATGCTGTCCACTCACGTAAGGTTTGATCGCTCTCTCATAGATACGACCAAGCTTTGAACCTCCAACCTGTTCCCATTCTGCTCCGTACGCCGGGGCTGATGGACTCGCATTGATCGACTGTGTCTCACTAAAAAGACGCTGTCTTACCTTGTTCATTTGCCGCTGAAATATGTAGCCACGCGACGCGTAGAAACAGTTTGTCGGCACGCAGATTAGGGGCTCGACTTTTGTTGATACCCTGCGAGCGTCAGTCATCACCGGATAGAACGGCAAAAAGTCTTCTTCACACTGCGTGTAATCAAGCTTGATGTTGCGAGTATCGTAACGAACACCGGCGACGATACTCATATCAAAGACGATGTCGAGTTCAACCAGAAGGCTAAGTATGTGTGGCGATGGAGCAATGCACCAGGAACCCGAGCGAAATGAAACACAACGATATTCAGGATCGACTGCGCGCAGCAAAGTCTCCAGGTACGACTTTCCCGCGAATAACAGTTTGCGCGCGTCTGCTAACGAATAGTTGAGAATTGACCAGTCGCTCGTCAGCCGCCACTTACCATCGACAAGCTCCGCGTCGGACCATTGCGGATGAACGTGCAACTGCACGTCGTGACCCTGCCGATAAGTTTCGCGGACATGGTGCTCCCACTCATCTGCAAGCTCTCTTAACTCAGGATGCTTTTCCTGGTTTTGACGAAAGACAATTTGTTGCATGACCTCGGCATTGAACGATCCGCGTACGCCAAACTCCTGGTAGAGACTGGTGAGTTCGCGCATGGGTTTGAACTGTAGTTCGCGAACATCGCCGGAGCCGTTACCCCTTAGCTCCCAGTCATCCACGAACACAAGATAGATCGTTGGCTTCATGTTCTATTGTCCGATATGCAATTAATGTCCGATATGCTTCAGCTTGTCGTGACGTTCACTTAGGGTCTCCAGAGACTTCTAACTAAACTCACGACAAGCTAAAGCATATCGGACATTTGGGCCACTTGAATTCGCCAGGCCAGTTTGCCGGGTCGACCTGAAGTGCGCCAACAAGCTGTTACGGATTCTGTCTTCTGACCATAGTCTCGAGAGGTTGCTTGAGTTTCAAGTTCTGCTGGCTCCGTTAAATCAAGTGAAGACAACACCAGACGACCGCCGCGATCCTCAACTGTTACTGACCCGGCCGCGATCGATATTTTCAACCGGGGAGCAAAGTGAAACCGGACTTCATACTCGTGCTCGCCCTCACCAACAAACTCATCTTCAATCAACCATTCTTTCTGACGCTTATTAAAAGTGATCGCTCGTCGATGCACGACGGGAGCAGCTAGTCGTCGATAGCCGTAGTGCTCAGCAACTATTCGATCAAACTCCGCCGTTACACTCCATTCAAGTACGCGCGGCTTTGCCTCATCACCGATCACGAAGGGCATGGTTTCAACCGTTGTGCTCTGTTCCTGGCCGTCAATCATCACGGTCGAGTGAAAAGCAGTCGAACGAAATTGATGTCGCTGTTTTAGGTCAGCAGAGTAAACATAAGTACCGATACTGAGTGCGTCGTTATGCCCGTGTGAACCGCGACCATTCAGACCAGCATCACTGGTGTTAATACAAAGATACCGATCACCATCGCGCATGACGTAGATTCCTGCGTCAGGAAAACCTTCAGACGGCAATGGCGCGGCCTCTTCGAGACCATTAAACGCTTCGACACCTTCTGCACCTAAGGTCCAAAGCAATTCCTCCGGCAAACTCGCGTCCGGTAACTTGAGGTTCGGATCCCGGAAAAACACTGAGCCAATCGCAAGCACGTGTGAATGTTCATCGGCGCTGCGCCGGCTTATCGGAAGCACCTGGCCGCTGTCCGAGTCGCCAATCAACGGTGCCAGTCCATCAGGTCGCATAAACGCGCGCATGTAGCGAAGCATCAACCGCAGCTTGCTCCAGTATTTCTCATCGACATT
>QHXL01000652.1:2755-3228 GCA_003222935.1 Acidobacteriota bacterium | reverse complement strand
CGTGGACGTGATGAACTTCCCCGGCTCAACCCGGGCTCACCCAAACGATCACTGAGAAGCTGGAACACCCGCTCATACCGGAAGGGATATTCAGGAATCAGGATGAGATGCGCCTGACCAGCGATTCCTGACCAGAGAGCGAGGTGACCGGCATGGCGACCCATAACTTCCACGATTTGTACCCAGCCGTGCGACCCCGCCGGCGTACGGGAACGTTCGATGATTTGAGAAATATTTCGAAGCGCAGTATCAAAGCCAAGGGTGTAGTCAGTTCCCATCAGGTCCTTATCGATGGTCTTGGGAACACCAACAATCGGGACACCGAGGACGCTAAGCCGCGCTGCAACACCGAGCGTATCCTCGCCTCCACACGCCACAATTGCGTCAAGTTTCAGGGTCTTGATGTTTTCAAGCACGTCGGCAGACAAGTCTTTCGGGCTGCCATCTTCCGCTGTTTGCTTAAATGGACTCGT
>QHXL01000652.1:830-2618 GCA_003222935.1 Acidobacteriota bacterium | reverse complement strand
CTGAACCTCTATATACCAGCCCTTTAATTGCTGGATTCAATCCGGGAGCATCGCCCCCACCTGTTAGCACACCAACTCGTTTCTGATCAGCCATGGACTATTATTCGTTCCTCTTATTATTTGGATTATGAGATATCATCCTGCAATGAATCTCATATCAGCTTCCCCCGAGAATTCCAAATCGACCCGAAGATTAGTATGGACAGCGTTGCTGGTCACGATCGTGATCGGGCTGGCAGTTGTAGTCATTCCGATTTGGATTATTCAACCTTTTAAACCGCAGTCACAGCGGGGACTCGAAGTGTCGTATGCGCTGCGCCGGATTTCTCCGTACCTAACAATCATAGCGTCACTTGGAGTCGTGATGTTGACCGCCTGGCTGTGGAGAGGCTCGCGCTGGTTTCTAAAAGTCATCTTAGTGATCCTGGCGCTGCCACTTTTTGCAGCAACCTGGATGGCGCGCCAGAATCATTTCGAGTGGATGTTCAAGCCACACGCGAACCTAGCCTACGCGCCTGCGCACGAAGCTGCCTATGTTGACGACGGCGATGTGGTCCTGGCAGTGCAGAACCACGGGGAGGCTGTTGCCTATCCCGTGCGTCTCATGGCTTATCACCACCTGGTCCAGGACGTGGTTGGAGGCACGCCAATAGTCGCCACTTATTGAACGCTCTGTCACACCGGTCTGGTGTGGGAATCAGTGGTCAACGGTCAGCAGCTTCACTTTCACCTGGCGGGAATTAACAACCAGAATTTCATCATGCGAGACGAAGAGACAGGTTCCTGGTGGCAACAAGTTTCCGGTGAAGCGATCCTTGGCCCACTAAAAGGTCAAAAGCTTCGTTCGGTGTTTCATGATGAAGTGACTTTCGGATTGTGGAAGAAGGAACAACAACAGGGTCGAGTGCTAAAACCGGATCCAACTGTTCCGGCAAAGTCATATCCACCGGCAAACTGGGACGAACGCATGTCGCAGGTTCCAGTCAATATTGCGCAGAACCTGGATAAAACTCTCCCGCCCAGAACGTTGGTGGTGGGTATAACAGTAGGTACAGCCTCAAAGGCTTATCCTTTTGAAACCCTGGTCAAACAGAGTCCCATCATCGATGACGTGAGTGGAGTGCCGATCGTGTTAATGGTCGGCCGCGATGGAAAATCTGTGCGTGGCTTTCAGCGAATTCTTGAAGGTCGCAAACTCGAGTTCTTCGCCAAAAAGGATTCGCAGGAGTTGGTCCTGCTTGATGCCGAGACTGGAAGTGAATGGGACTTCACCGGCAAAGCCATCAGCGGACCGTTGGCCGGACGCCAGTTGAAAACAGTTCCTGTGTTGAAGGACTATTGGTTCGACTGGAAGAACTACCATCCAACAACGTTCGTGTATGAACTTTAGGTTTTCTCTGTGCTATCTCTGTGCCTCTGCGTCTCTGTGGTTCATGAATGCCTAGATTGGTTTAACCACAGAGAATCAGAGACGCAGAGGAAGCACAGAGAAGAAAAGTATATATGGAACACATCAGATACTCGGTCGCCACCTGTCAGACCGACATGCCAAATCCAATCGATCGAAAGAGCATGCGTGCAAACACCGATCGGATGCTATCGATGATCGACTCTGCGGTTGCCGGGGCAGCGCCATTCCTTCCTGTTCGCCTGGTGATCTTTCCGGAATTTGCCCACGCTGCACCGGTCTTTGAAACCGCCGCCGAACTCCTCGAGAGATTGGCCGTAAAAATACCAAACGAACACACCAAACGTTTGGAGGAGAAGGCACGGGAACTCGACATCTAT
>QHXL01000652.1:301-756 GCA_003222935.1 Acidobacteriota bacterium | reverse complement strand
GCAAGGTCAATACCTGGATACCGTACGAGGTACACACAAGTCCACACGATCTACCGGGCTACGACGAACCGCTCTTTCCTGTTGCCGATACTCCTATCGGTCGCATTGGTTGTGCTATCTGCTACGACTGGCTTTTCCCTGAGGCGATTCGACAACTTGCCGTCAATGGCGCAGAGGTGTTGGTGCGCGTTTCCGCTTACATGGATCCGTGGGGAGCAACGGAGCCGATGGACTGGTGGACCGTGATCAATCGTGCGCGTGCGATAGAAAACATCGCGTACGTTGCGGCGGCGAACCAGGGTGCCAGTTTGAAGTTCTATCCACCCTATTCATGGCCGGGTGGCAGCCAGATTGTTGACTTCGATGGTCGGCTATTGGCCCAGGCTTCACCTGGGCCCGGTGAAAGAATTGTCGTTGCACCAATCGACATCTCTGCACTGCGTCACGAACGGGCC
>QHXL01000652.1:0-231 GCA_003222935.1 Acidobacteriota bacterium | reverse complement strand
TCCGCCTGAGGTTGATGATGCCTCAAAGGATCCTGTCACTTACGAACGCAACAATGAATTAATCGAACGAGCTAAAGCGGCTCTTGAAACACAGACTCAATAGATTCTGAATTTGTCGTAGGGCTGCGAGATTTAAAGAGATGCTTGAAGTATCTTGGCTCCGGAGGAGCGTAATGTTTATAGCCTAGGCCCTGGAACAACGCGCTCCGGAGGAGTGCCACGTTGCATTCC
>QHXL01000171.1 GCA_003222935.1 Acidobacteriota bacterium | reverse complement strand
AAGGAGTTGCTGTTGCTGGGAGCGCACGCGTCCCCGCGTGCCGCCCAATATTCCAATTACCTGGTGGCGAACGCTGCACGCGGGGACGCGTGCGCTCCCAGCAGATACGCTCACTGTTGTGCCTGTCGTCGAATTGACACCTTACTGTTCCTGACTGACAATGCGCGGCGTTATGAAAACATCCAGATTCCTTTTACGTGGTTTTCGTCGTCCTCGTGAAATTGCCTGCTTTGCACTCGGTCGCCTGGAACGCCAGGTGCTCGAAGAAACTTGGCGACTAGGCGAGGTCAGCGTGCGCGATATTTATCGAGCGTTTGATGAACGAGTCGCTTACACCACACTTATGACCACGCTCGATCGATTGTTCAAAAAAAATCTGCTCGAGCGACGAAAAGATGGTCGTGCATTTTTGTATGGAGCGCTGGTTTCCCAGGAAGACTTTGACCAGGGAATTAAGGCAGACGTTGTCGATGGTCTTTTAGGACATGGTGCTGATGGCGTGGAGCCGGTGCTTGCTTGCATCGTCGACACAATCAGCGCGCGAGATCGCGAGTTACTCGACGAGCTCGATCGATTGGTGCAGGAGAAGAAGAAAGAGCTCGGTCGAAGGTCTTAAGACATGTACGAGTTTCTTGGCATCACACTAGTTCTGGCGATGTTACTCACCGTCAACGCGGTGGCCACGGCTGCTGCGGCCGGACTGTGGCGTTTGTCTCGACGTCCATTGGGTCGATGCTCTGCGCGCACGCGCGCCGAGATACTTTTCGTAATGCGGATTGGACCGCCGGCAATCGCCATTATTTGGATTGCGGCCTTCATGATTCCGTCCTACGTACTTTACGAACCTTATTCAACCAACGAGTTCGTCAGCAAAAAGCTGGGAATTATCGCTTCTATCTCTGCAATTGGAGTTGGGTGCGCGATCTGGCGAGCGGTTCGTTCCTGGCTGGCTACCCGTTCGTTGTTGAGAGCCTGGCTTGCCAACTCAAGACCGATAGACCTGGGCCTGGATGTTCCCGTATTCCTACTCTCACATTCGTTCCCGATTATCGCGGTGGTTGGAACTTTTCGGCCGAGATTGTTTATTGCCGATCATGTTTTGAAATCTCTGAGTGATGAAGAACTGTCGGCTGCCATCTCGCATGAATATGGGCACATGGCTGCGTACGACAACTTGAAGCGATCACTGTTGCGTGCGAGTCGTGCCGGGTTGTTGATAATTCCCTGTGGCCGAACACTCGATCGCGCGTGGGGCGAGGCGGCAGAAGCAGCTGCCGATGAACACGCTGCGCAACAAAGTTCTGCAGTCGCACTCAACCTGGCTTCAGCTCTTGTGCGCATTGCGCGAATGATACCCGCTGAGAATCGGCAGGTGATGCCGTCCTCCGCTTACCTGGTTGGTGGCGAGGAGACTCGTGGTGTTAAGGCTCGCGTTAGCAGGTTAGTTGAACTTGCTTCACTTGATGAGAGCATGCTGGTTAGCAGCGCGCCTATTTTTCGCATGGTGCCCTGGATGTTTGTGACTGTCGTTGTTGTGGTTGGTGTGACGATCGAGAGTCGTCCCCAGGTTCTCGCAGCTGTCCACGCTTTCATCGAGCAAGTAGTGGCGTTCGTCAGTTAGTAAAGCCCGCCTTTAGTCCTACTCAAACAATCTCTGGTTAACTGTCGCAACCGCTTCGCGGTTAGAGAAGTCGAAATCACTTAGCTGCTGTCGCTACAGCCAATGGCCGACGGATCCAGATGAAAACGATGGCTGAAAGAAGTTGGGCGATCGATCCGAACACTACTAATCCCATGATCGAGTGATCGTAAAGTAGTCCCATCGTCACGCTTCCCAGGAACCAGAGAATTCCGTACACAGCATTGAACGACCCGAAAGCTGACCCACGTTTGTTCATCGACACGACCTGAGAAATCCCTGAACGAAGAGTTGCGTCCTGGGCTCCAAGTCCAGTGGCCCAACAGGCCACAGCAATGTAACCGCCCGTGGTTCCTCCGAGAAATCCAAACGGCAGAGTAAGAAGTGAAACCACAATTCCGAAAGCGATGACCTGAATTCCAAACCGATCAAAAAGACGCCCAAAGATTAGCGCTGTCAGGCCTGTCACACCCATCGCCCCTGCATAGAGAAGCGGAATCACTTCAGGTTTCGTGAACGAGTTTTTCTGAAAGTGATAAGCCAGTAAGGGGAAGTCCACAAATCCGAGGGCCAGCAGTCCGGCAGCGCCGACGTAAACCCAGAAGACGGAAGGAATGTTCTGTTGCTTTGGAGCTGCAGGCGGTGTGCCTCTGTGTGGACTGACTGCGCGCGCGAAGAGTAAAGCTACAAATGCACCGACGGCAGGTAAGGCCAGCCACATGAACGCGGGACCGAAATGATGACTACGAGCTACTGAGCCGGCTACGAGCAATGGTCCAAGCACCGCACCCGTCTGATCCATCGCTGCATGAATGCCAAACCCGGACCCGTGACCCACCACTTCGGTAGCTTCGGAGAGTAATACATCGCGTGCTGGACCACGCAAGCTCTTGCCTGTTCGTTCAGCGACGACGAGCAGGGCAGCCGCTTGCCAGCTGCCAACAAAAGCGAGTCCGGGAACGACTATGAGGTTGAGAACATAACCTAGAGTCGTGATGGTCCAATAGGCGCGAGTCTTGTCGGCGAGTTTTCCTGAAAAGTATCGCAGGCTCGCGGCGATCATTTCACCCAGGCCGGCAATGATTCCTACTTGAGTGGCAGTGGCGCCAAGATCTTTAAGAAGGGGACCGATGACACTGTGTGCCCCCTCGTAAGTCATATCCGCAAACAGACTCACGAAGCCGAGACAAACTATGAAACGGAAGGCCGCGCGGCGATCCCCTTTCGCAGTCATCGAAGTCATCGAAGTTCAGGGCCTCTCAATGAGAATCTCCAGGACAGTTAATAAACCAAGAAACAATAACAACCCGACGCCAACATAGCGGACAACTTTCGGGGAAACCCGTTTCTGAATCTGTCGCCGGATTCCCGCGCCCAGAAAGGCTGCCAGTAATCCTTTGGTGACCATCGCTGACACTGCGCCAAGCCACACCACAAATGGCAATCGATAGCGAACCGCAAGAGTAGCTGCCGTAACTTGACCCACATCACCCCACTCCGAAAAGAAAATCGCGGCAAACGAAATCATCGCTGCCTTTTTCGCCGTGTGATCTTTTCTTTCAGCTTTGGGGTGATCGGGTTTTCGCCATAATGTAAATGCGACTCCCAGAAAACTGACCGCCGTTATGCCAGCAACGAGTAGAGTTGGCAGTTGTGAGATCATCTGCCCCACAATTACCGCCGCGGCCATCTTCATCATGAAGGCGACAGCCATTCCAAGGGCGATTGGCAGGGTTCGATAGCGAGCCGCGAGAACGCTCGTTGTATAGAGCAACTTATCGCCGACTATCTCTGCGACAAACACAGCTCCAAATGTAGTGAAGAAAATCAGCACGATAGCGTTGAGTTGAAATCTAAGTGAAACTGAAAGAAAGTTTTGAAGCGCCTGCATTTTAGGGATTCATTTGTCGTTCGACAAACTAGGAAGCCCGATAACAACGTCGGCTGGTAGTAGTTTGGAACGGCCTATAAATTCAACCCCACTTATTCAGCAGGCAGGCGCGCTTTCGGCAATTCCAGGATCTGGCAGACTGTTTCTCAAGAAGTTTCCTTTTATCGATTCGTAATTGACCTGTTTGGTTTCCGTCCTTGTCCTTAACCATACATCTTGAGGAGAGCTGTAGTTAATGAAGACCCTGTTGCACTCTGTAGTTTCACTTGCCATTTGCAAACCCCCGATGAAGTTTGTTAACCGCGAAGCGGTTGCGACCCAGAGCCCAGGGTTGCCGCGCTTTGGCGGCTACCCTGGGAAATAAACGGGCATCGGTTTTCAACCTCGAAGAGGTTGCGCCCGTTGCCATTCCATTCAGCGTTGTTGGTAATCGGGCGCAATCCCTTTGGGATTGGATCCTCGGGGGCTTACTTTCCCCAGGGTAGCCGCCAAAGCGCGGCAACCCTGGGCTTTGGGTCGCAACCGCTTCGCGGTTAAGAGACAAAATCATTTATTTCATCCTGCTGACTTTTCTGTTTTCTACTTAATCTTCGTGACTGCCCTCCTACATATTTCCGGACTGAACAAAAGTTTTGGTGCTCGTCGTGTGCTTCAAGATGTCAGTTTTGAGGTGCGAACTGGCGAAGTGCTCGGACTGATTGGGCCAAACGGCGCCGGGAAGACGACTTTACTCGAGTGTCTTGCCGGGCTTCTTCCCACTAACGGTGGGGTCATCAAGTTTCAAAGCGAGTCAATCAAGCGTGCAAGTTCTTTGTTTTATCTTCCGGATGGCGTCCTACCGTGGGCTGAACAAAAAGTTCAGTGGGTCCTGAGATTTTTCGCGTCGCTGTACGAACAATCTCACGACAAACTACTCCAAATGTCGACACCGTTGCGGCTGGATGAAATCAGGAATTCACGGTTGAAGACGCTCTCCAAAGGCGAACGCAAACGTTTGTTGCTGGCGCTCGGCTTACTTACTTCTCAGCCGTTGCTGATACTTGACGAGCCATTCGACGGTCTTGATTTACGACAAACTCGAGATGTGATGACAATGCTGCGCAACAACGCTGCCGAGGGCCGTACTTTATTGCTGTCAATTCATCAGCTTGTCGACGCAGAACGCGTTTGCGATCGTGTCGTGCTTTTGAACGAGGGTAAGGTCGCGGCTGAAGGAACGCTCGACGAGTTACGGGAAAAGGCGAATCTGCACGCAGGCGGCCTGGAGGAAATCTTTCTTGCGCTCACATAGTTTCCCCAAACTCCTCGGTAAAGAACTTCGAGAATTATTCGCGTCGCGTGCTTTCTGGCTCATGCTGTTATTTGTCGGAGTCCTTGTTGGACACGGCTTTATTACCGCAGTGAATCTTTATTCCGAGATGAGCGGTGTAGGCGGAGGTCCTGCTGCATTACCGCAGGGACTCTCGCCACTCGATGGGATTTTGGTGCCGACATGGGGCGCTTACGATCTGCTCGCAACACTGATCTTTCCGTTTGTAGCGATCAGGTTGATCGCGACGGAAAAAGAGAGTGGAGCGGTTAAGTTGTTGCTCCAACTGCCGGGAAGTCTGGCGAGCAAAATAACAGCAAAGGGTCTGGCGCTGGGCATTGGTTGGTTGATTGGCTGGTTGCCTGGGCTGGCAGCCATCATTCTTTGGAAAAGCTACGGAGGTCATCTCAACTTTCCGGAGTCCCTTAATCTGTTTGTTGGACACATGCTGCGAGGTTGTTTAAGTGCGGGGGTTGCGGTTGCTGCTGCAGGAATCGCTGAAAGTGCGGCGAGCGCAGCGATTATTACGCTCGCATTTACAGTTGGCACCTGGGTCCTGGATTTCGTTGCTGCTGGTCGTGGAGGTTGGTTACAGCAATTGGCGAATTACACACCAACGG
>QHXL01000651.1:1611-3250 GCA_003222935.1 Acidobacteriota bacterium | reverse complement strand
ATGAAGTCGTCGCTATGGGCGCTGCGATTCAAGGTGGCGTGCTCAGCGGCGATGTGAAGGACATCGTCCTGCTGGACGTTCTGCCTTTGAGCCTGGGACTGGAAACACGAGGTGGTTTGTTCACGAAGATCATAGAACGCAATTCCACCATTCCTTTGCGGAACAGTTTGACGTTTACCACTGTCGTGGACAATCAGTCGTCGGTCGAAATTCACGTGCTGCAGGGCGAACGCGAGATTGCACAGGGTAATCGATCTCTAGGGAAGTTTGAGTTAGTAGGTATTCCACCAAGCCCACGCGGCGTTCCGCAGATTGATGTCTCATTTGAGGTCGACGCCAACGGTATCGTCTCGGTCTCAGCGCAGGACAAAGCCACAGGTCGCGAGCAGCAGATGCGCATTACACCCACTTCTGGATTAACTCCGGATGAAATTGATCGTCTGATCCGTGAGGCTGATGATTTTGCCGACAGTGATCGCGACGCTAAAGAGATGGTTGTTCTCCGCAATAGACTCGAGTCGTTGCTCAGGAACACGCAAAAATCGTTTACCAAGTTTGGCGGACTTCTCTCGCAGAACGATCAGGACATTGCCGAGCGCACATTTGCAGAAGCCGAGGCGGCGAGCCGAGCTGCAACTGTGGACGAAATAAACAAGGCTTTAACTGGTCTGGAACGCACGGCTTCACAACTCACAACTGCAATGTTGAATCCAACTCCAGACCCCACCACAACTGAAGTATAGTGCTTCAATCAATAAACCTATCAACTTAGTATTTTAAGAGGCTATTTAGAATCGGAATGAGTAAACGCGATTATTACGAAATATTGGGAGTTAGCCGGACAGCGAACGACCAGGAGATAAAGAGTGCCTACCGTCGTCTGGCGATACAGTTTCACCCAGACAAAAATCCAAACGACGCGAGTGCCGAAGACAAATTCAAAGAAGCGGCAGAAGCTTACAGCGTTTTGCAAGACGCTGAACAACGCCGCCGTTACGATCGATTTGGACACGCAGGAGTGTCGAGCAGTGCGGGTGCCGGAAACTGGGGCGCACCTGGCTTCGGAGGCATTGAAGACATTCTCGGAGACCTGTTTGGCTTCGGTGATGTCTTCGGCGGCGCAAGATCGGGATCGAGACGAACTGCCGCGCAGAGAGGCGCCGACCTTCGCTATGATCTTGAAATAAGTCTCGAAGAGGCTGCGAACGGAATGACAGCTCAGTTGCGCATTCCCCGCCTGGAAGGTTGTGAAACTTGTAAAGGATCGGGAGCGGCGAGCGGGACACAGCCTGAGAGTTGTCAAACCTGTGGAGGAACCGGACAGGTTCGTTATCAACAAGGCTTCTTTTCGGTGGCTCGCACTTGCCATGTATGTCGAGGCGCGGGTCGGGTAGTTAAATCACCTTGTGCTGACTGCGATGGTGCGGGACGAATCGAACGTGAGAAGCAGATGGAGGTAAAGATACCGGCTGGTGTCGAAACCGGATCACGTTTGCGCGTCCAGGGTGAAGGTGAGGGGGGAACGCAGGGTGGACCCGCGGGCGATCTCTATGTGGTTATCCACGTTGCTGAACACGAGCAGTTTGAGCGACAAGGTAGCAACCTCTACGAGGCAGTACCAATCACGTTTGCGCAAGCC
>QHXL01000651.1:0-1571 GCA_003222935.1 Acidobacteriota bacterium | reverse complement strand
AGGATAAGGAATGCCCCAGTTGGGTGGTCGCGGTAAAGGCGATCTCTTTGTATCGGTCAGCGTGATAACGCCAACGTCGCTTACCCGTGAACAAAGAAAGATACTTGAGCAACTCGCAGAGGTTGAGAATAAGGATCTCGAAGACAAAGGATTAGTCGACAAGGTCCGCAATATTTTTGGGTAGCACACGTTCATAAATTGTCCGATATGCTACCTGATGTCCGATATGCTTTAGCTTGTCGCTTCGAATCCTTCGTGAGTTCTCGTGGCTTGAGTCAACGACAAGCTGAAGCATATCGGACATTCCTTTGAAAGTGAGGAATCGCATGAGCCATTGTCCCCGACGACTAGTTTTTGGCGCCGTCCTTCTTCTATTAGTCACGTCCTTCGCCTCGAATGCCCAGGATTCGATGGATGTCTGGAAGGGTTTCGACTTCGCTAAAACCTCGCTGAAAGCCCCACAGGTGCAACGCCTTCCTTTGGAGGATCTGAAGTTACTGCGTGGGGTCATCTTTGGACGTCACGGCCGCGTGTTTAAGGATGCCGAGATCAAGCTCTACCTCGAGGCCCAGTCGTGGTTCAAACCAAATCCTGACTTCAATAACTCAATGCTGAATGAGAACGAACGACGTAGTCTCGATCTCATTCGAATCGCCGAAGCTTCGAAGCACGCGACGATTCAGCCTGGTGACATGCGTTACTGGCGCGATCGACCGATAACAGCGCGAAAATTAGGAAACCATAGCGGCGCTGAATGGAAAGTCTTGACTGCCGAAGTCGAGGCGATTCACGGCAAGAAGTTTGAAGACGATCCATGGCTCCAGCAGTATTTCGATGAACGATACTGGTATTCAGCGAAGGACAAATACGATCCGAAGTTACTCACGGTAAATGAGCGCAAGAATCTGGAGGTACTCAGTGGGGCCCAGAAGCGCCAGCGTCGAGTAGCGTTGTTGCCGGGCGACATGGAGCTCTTTGAACGAAAGAATATCTCGGAGGCCATGCTTCAGGGCCTTAGTCTTCACGAGCTCCGGCTCCTGCGTAACGAAGTTTATGCGCGTCATGGCCGGAACTTCAGAGCCGAGTGGCTGCAACAGTATTTCTATCAACAACCCTGGTATTCGCCGGATGAGAACTTCAAAGACGAACAGTTGTCAGGCAGCGACAAGTTAAATGTCGAGACTATCGTCCGTTATGAAAACAAGATCCACGAGGGACTGGGTCAAACTCCGATTGTACGTGCGCTATTGGACGGGTTGTTCCTTGAGGATGCCGTTCAGATGCGCCAGGAGATCTACGCGCGACACGGGAAAGTCTTTAAGGAGCCATGGCTGCAAACCTACTTTTCGAGCTTCGATTGGTACAAGGCCGACCCGAACTTTAGCGATGCGTCGCTAACGGAGGTCGAAAAGAAGAACATCGCCACAATTGCGGCTTACGAAAAACGTGCTGTCACGGCGATGAGCACGATAGAGGGTTGATAAGGCCAACCCGGGTCTCGCGTGACGAGGCCAAGACAAACAAAATCAAAAAATAAATTTCAGATTTCAGATCTCAGATTTCAGAGTGCG
>QHXL01000650.1:4630-5104 GCA_003222935.1 Acidobacteriota bacterium | reverse complement strand
TTGTTGCTGAAGACCGTCTACCACTCGGAGTGATTCAACTTAAGGACATCATCAAGGGTGGAATGATCGAACGTTTCAATCAGATGCGTCAGATGGGTATTCGCACCGTGATGATCACCGGCGACAACCCCTTGACCGCTGCAACCATTGCCCGCGAAGCAGGCGTCGACGACTTTCTTGCGCAGGCAACTCCCGAAGACAAGATGGCCCTGATCAGGAAAGAACAGGCCGGCGGAAAGTTAGTAGCAATGACTGGAGATGGGACCAACGACGCTCCAGCGTTGGCCCAGGCTGATGTCGGAGTGGCGATGAACACCGGAACTCAAGCCGCAAAAGAAGCCGGCAACATGGTGGATCTTGATTCGAATCCGACGAAGTTAATCGAAATAGTCGAAATCGGAAAACAACTGCTAATGACACGAGGCGCCTTAACCACCTTCTCAATTGCGAATGACGTGGCGAAATACTTTGCCA
>QHXL01000650.1:3212-4591 GCA_003222935.1 Acidobacteriota bacterium | reverse complement strand
TGTCATCTTCAATGCATTGATCATTATCGCGTTGATACCGCTTGCTCTTCGCGGGGTGAAATATCGGCCGATGAATGCCGCATCCTTGTTGCGGCGAAATCTGCTGATCTATGGACTTGGCGGAATCATAGTTCCGTTTATCGGAATCAAAATCAT
The DNA here is from genome assembly GCA_003222935.1 of Acidobacteriota bacterium. Taxonomy (GTDB): domain Bacteria; phylum Acidobacteriota; class Blastocatellia; order Pyrinomonadales; family Pyrinomonadaceae; genus PSRF01. The sequence continues at coordinate 4,435 of QHXL01000650.1, read as the reverse complement.
CGACGTGATTATTCATGCGGTTGGCTTGGCGTAGGACATTTGGATGAGCGGGGCGGTAGCCCGTCCGTCAGGGAAGGCTCGCTGTTGGAGGTAAGCCCTCCCTGACGGTCGGGCTACTGTACCGGAGGACAGTTATGAAGAATTTAGTTACGGCAGTATTGATGACAATCGTAACGACGATACTACTGGGAATTATTTATCCGCTTGTTGTGACTGGCCTGGCCCAGGTGATCTTTCCCGCAGAAGCGAATGGTTCGCTGATCATGAGCAGCGACGGCACGGTGCTTGGCTCGAGACTGCTCGGCCAGCCTTTTTCTTCTCCTGGATATTTTCGGTCCCGGCCGTCTGCCGCAGGTGCTGTTGGTTATGACGGAGGCGCATCGTCGGGGTCGAACCTTGGACCAACCAATCAGAAACTACTTGATCGCGTCAAAGCGGATGTCGCGAAACTGAGGGCTGAAAATCCTGGCCAACAAGTGCCGATTGATCTCGTGACCACGTCCGCATCGGGCCTTGATCCTCATATCTCCCCTGCCGCAGCTGAGTTTCAAATTCCCCGTGTCGCGCGTGAGCGCGGTATTAATCCCGACGAATTGCGGACGCTAATAAAGGCGCACACGACAGGTAGGCAATTCGGCTTTTTGGGCGAGTCGACGGTGAGCGTCCTGGAGCTGAATTTGGACTTGGACAATCGGTATGTGATGAGAAAACCTTGATCTTTGAAGCTTTGAACTTAGTTCTTTGTCCGAGCTCGGAGTCAAAGCACAAGGAACTAAGAGCAAAGTTCAAAGTTAGAAATGATGGAAACGATCTCACGTCCCTCCCCCGAATCTCTTCTCGCCAAGCTGAATCATGGCGGGCAGGCGAAGCTGCGCGTCTACATTGGCGCCGCTCCAGGCGTCGGCAAAACCTACCAGATGCTGGAAGATGCGCACCTGCTGAAAAAACAGGGAGTGGACATCGCCGTTGCTGTCGTTGAAGCACATGATCGCCAAGACACGACGGCAATGATCGGTGATCTTGAATGCCTGCCGCTTCGTCACATTGAATATCGCGGCGTCACTATGAAAGAGATGGACGTCGAAGCAGTTATCGAGCGGCACCCTGCCATCGCAATTGTGGACGAGCTCGCACACACCAATGTCCCCGGCTCAAAGAACCCGAAACGCTATCAGGATGTCCTGGATTTGCTCGCTGCCGGCATTTCGGTAATCACCGCCGTA
>QHXL01000650.1:0-3183 GCA_003222935.1 Acidobacteriota bacterium | reverse complement strand
AAACGGTTCCCGATCACTTCCTTCGCAGAGCCGATGAGGTTGTTAACGTCGACGTGTCTGTTGACACTCTGCGTACTCGTTTACGCCAGGGAAAAATCTACGACGTGGTGAAGATTGAGCAATCGCTCAACAACTTCTTCCGTAAAGGTAACCTCTCCACTCTGCGTGAGCTGGCCTTAAGACAGGTAGCCACGGACCAGGCTACCAAAGCCCACGACTACCGCGAGCGAGAAGGTCTTGATCAAGCGGTGATTCCAGAAAAAGTAATGGTTGCGATTGCGTCACGTGGAAGTGCGAAGAGATTGCTTCGCGTCGGTTCACGAATAGCAGGACGTCTGGCTAACGATTGGTATGCGGTATATGTCGAAACGCCGAATGAAGAGGTTGGTCGGATCCAACCAGGCGACTACGCGGCGCTTCAAGAGAACATTCGATTTGCGAAAGAGCTGGGAGCAAAAGTGACGAAGCTTAAGTCGAAGCGTGTAGCCGACGCACTTATCGATTTCGCTAGACGCGAAGGGATCACTCATGTTGTTTTCGGTCAGACGTCACGGTCTCGATGGGACATTCTTTTGCACGGATCGATTATCAACCGTTTTTTGGATGAAGTCCGCGAGGCCACTGTGCAGGTGGTGCCGTTAGAGCAGAAAGAGGTGATCGCAGTAGAGGAATAAGTGTCCGATCTGCTCACTCTTGCAACAGTCAGGAGTAGGGGAAAAACAACCGGAAATTAGTACAAGTTGGGGAAAGGCGATTTACCCCCGCGAGCCCAGCTAACAAGCTACATGAGGGTTCTTCTAGCTAGGGCCAGCGGCGGTAAACCGCCCTTCCTAACTTGCTCTATTTTGCAAGAGCCTCTTTAGCTTGGCGGTACCCGCTGAGGAGATCGCGACAAGACAGACGGATATCGGACATTCGAAGACCCAAGTCCATCGACCAATGTCAGTAAGAACTAAGCTCCTACTAAGCTACCTAATTTTCGTCGTCGCTCTTGTAATGCTCGGCGGATGGAGCGCATTCCGTTTGCGCGAGATGGGCGGAGTGTCCCGACGCATCATTTCGAATAACTACGACTCAGTAGTTGCTGCCCAGGAGATGAAGGAGAGTCTTGAACGCCAGGACTCAGCCGCGTTGTTTGCGCTCCTTGGCGCTCGTGAGAAAGCAAAGGCTCAACTGCGTGAGCATCGAGAACGCTTTGACACTAACTTTCAGAAAGCAGCCAACAACATCACCGAAGTTGGCGAGCCGGAAGCTATAGAGGCTATTCGTCGCGATCGCGATCTCTACTATCAATCGTTTGACGCATTCATTTCGAGAGTGAATGCGACGGAAAGCTCCCAAGCAGCGTCACCTCCCAAACAGGAAGAACTCTCGGAGCGCAATGAANNNNATTCGTCTCGAACCTCAGTTCAATAAGTTGCGCGCCGACTGCGACCACCTGTTGCAACTAAATCAGCTTGCAATGCTCGGGAAGTCGGAGGCGGCCGCCGGGGTGGCCCAACTTTGGTTCTATCGCACGCTTCTTATCGCTGGCGCCTTAGTTGGCGCCGGACTCTTGCTAGCGGTCTTTCTCGCTAATCGAATCGTCGAGCCGTTGCGCCAGCTTACTGCGACGACAGTAAAAATGGCAGGCGGTGATCTGGACGCGAGAGTAGAGGTAAGTTCCCGCGATGAGGTGGGTGTATTGGCAGCTGAATACAACCGAATGGCTGAGCACATTCGACAACTGCGCAGATCGGATCTCGGAAAACTGTTGGTCGCTCAACAAACGACCGAGGCTGCAATTGATTCACTTTATGACCCGGTAATTGTGACCGACAGCGAAGGATGTGTAACAAAACTGAACCAGGCCGCCGAAGAGATATTTGGTTCTGAAAACGAAAACACCGGCAAGCATGTTGGCGAAATCGCACGCGATGAGCGTATTGCAGGTGCCGTCGCGGAAGCGCTTGAATCACAGCGCCCCGTAGCCGGCGAAGGAATGTCCGCGGTCTTGCCGCTTGCAGTCGATGGCTCGGAAAGGGCCTTCCGGTTGCGTACTACACCGATGCGTGACAACGGTCATCACTTACTGGGTGCAGTTACGATCCTTGAAGACATTACTCATCTTCGCGAGATCGATCGGCTCAAGTCAGAGTTCATTGCGACCGCTTCACATGAACTCCGCACCCCGCTCACCAGCGTGCAGATGGGCGTTCACTTGTTGCTCGAAGGCCCGCTCGGCGAATTAACCGAGAGCCAGAATGAAGTGCTCGAAGCGTGTCGGCAGGATTGCGAGCGATTAGACAAGCTCATGCGTGACCTGCTTGATCTGTCGAAGATCGAAGCGGGAGAAAGCCAACCGCAACTCGCAACTGTCAGCGCGCGAGATTTGCTCACAACGGCAGTTAAAGACCTGAGACCACAGGTTGAAGCAAAGGGTCTCAAACTTTCCGTCGAAGCCGCGGTCGAACTTCCCTGGGTTTCCGTTGATCGCTCGCAAATTGAGCGTGTACTCAACAACCTGGTTATTAACGCCATCCGGCACACAAAAGATGGCGAGATCAAAATCAACGCTGAAGAGCGCGAAAACTTTCTTGCTGTTTCCATCTACGACACGGGCGGTGGTATCGCGGGCGAGTACCTGCCGCACATCTTCGATAAGTTTGTACAAGTTCCTGACACTGCGACTGGTGGTGTAGGACTCGGACTCACGATCTCCAAATCAATTGTCGAAGCCCATGGCGGGCAAATCAGCGTTCAATCGCAGGTCGGGCAAGGAACAACCTTCACCTTCACGTTGCCGCTCGCATATGTCGAAGCAGGGTCAATGCATAAGGGAGCGACCAAATGAGCAAGCACATCTTGATCATCGATGATGAAGAAAACATTCGACGCGTTATGCGGCTAACGCTTCAAGCGGCTGGCTATGAAGTTGGCGAGGCGAGTGACGGTGAGACCGGACTTGAACTCTTTGGTGACGGCATAGGATGGGACACAGTGTTGTTAGACCAGCGCATGCCCGGCATGGATGGTTTGGAAACGCTACGTCATATCAGTGATCGAGATCCATAGGCACGCGTCATTGTGGCAACAGCATACGCCTCGATTGAATTGGCGGTGGATGCCATGAAACTTGGCGCCACCGACTTTGTGCGGAAACCGATGACTCCGGAAATCCTGCGAAATGCGATAGCAGCGGCC
>QHXL01000170.1:1450-8125 GCA_003222935.1 Acidobacteriota bacterium | reverse complement strand
TTCTCCTCTTCGTTGTTGTTGGCTTCGTAATCACTGTTGGTAACTGCACTCATGCAGTGCAGATTGTTCTGCAAAGCGGTGCGCAGGCTGCTTTCAACGTCGTCTCCATAAATGGCCCCGACCGAAGCAATCTGATCAATGTAGAGGATGTCTTCTCCCTTTGAACTTGTGATCTCCGCAAGGATCGCGTCGAGCTTGCTGACTGCGTCTTTGCTAACGCGGAAGTTGGCCACCAATGCCGCAATATCTAATTTCCAGATTTGCTTGTCTCGAAGTGACGAAGGCACTTCGTTGGTAGCTATTTTCTGGGCGATGTTTTCAACCACGGCGTTGCTGTTGGCGCCACCCGTTTCATCAAGCAACACCGGATTATGATCGGTGGAATTCGAGAGGATGCGAATGGTTCGTTCAACGGCAGCCATACGCGCGGGGGCTGGCACGATTAAACCTTGCTGAGCGAGCGCAGTCAGATTAATCGCGAATTTCGGAAGCGCCTTGTGCGCAACCTTTGAACCCGTGCGGCGCGCTTTATTGCCACTAGTCTGCGCGATAGCAAGCTGACTAAGCGGAATCTGTGCGACCAGCAGTGAAAGCGTTATCGCTAGCGTTAATGGGGAAGTTGTTTTCAGCTTCATGTCTATTCTCTTAAGTCAGGTTCCCCTGACTGTCTCCCTGCTTGATTTCGGGGCTTGGACCTTTTTACTCGTTGTCCCGCGTGCAAACTGTGTTGCGCGAGCTCCGTGAACTTTTTGATGAAAAGAACTGCCCGCGCTTTTCACATGACACATAGCGGGCAACAGTGACTTAGCTATCGGTGTGCCAGTAGAGCTGTGACGTCTGAAAAAGTAAAAACGCCAGAAAACAAGGCAATTCGTTGGGTTTTTGGACGTAAGCGATCGGTCAATGAACTTGACTGGATCGGTCATAACGACAAAAACGACATTTCAGAAAGATTGTACGGAAGGGATCACTAAAGGAAATTAAGAGAGGGTTTTCAACGACCTGGGATTCCTAAAACCACCATCAAGAACAGCGTGACTTATGGTCTATACTCTGGCCCGGAGGAGAGAAACTTGAAGAAAAAGAACCTGAATAAAAAGTTGTGGTTGACCTTGTTGGTGCTTCTATTCTGCGTCCACCCTGGGGCAGCGACATCCGCCCTTGCACAAGTTCCAGCATCGCGTAATCAGGCAATCGCATTAACTGAAGAGTTCTCGTTTTTTATCAAGGACTTCAAAGTTCACCATCAAGGTGAAGACAACACCTTGGACCTCGAGGTCTTGTTTCGTTATAAACCAAACATCTCCAGGTCGGAGTATCCGGACTTTAGATGGATCGCAAAAGACATTGAGACGCTTCTTAAGAACTATCCAAACGGTGACGACTACTGGGAACTCGTGAACAAGAGACTTACGTCGCTGGTATTGGAGAAGTACCCAGCTGTCGCAAAGGCAACGATCACCATCCAGGTCTCTCCGTCAGCCGGCGTCCCGTATACACGCTCAAGCATAGTGACCCGTGAGCGCCCGCCGCTAAGAAAGAGTCATAAACGCACGACCCCATGATCCCATGAAGTGGACACCACCGGCTTCACGCGGGTGGTCCCTCAATTTCAGCCTGGCACCACTAATAAAAGATCTTCGACATCACCGGCATAAAGCCGGCGGTGTCGAAAGAGGTCAAGTGCGCTGTCTGGTGTTCTGAATAACTACGCCTTAATGCTTGGAGTTATTGAGAAATTTCACGCAAAACGTCTGGCAACGAACTTGCGACTGCCAACTTGATCAAAGATTCGACCATGGAAGGCTATGTGAAGTGAAACTTAAAAAACTTGAAGACCAGGTGATAGTCATTACTGGAGCATCATCCGGCATTGGATTAGTTACGGCCCGCATGGCTGCGAAACAGGGGGCAAAACTCGTACTGAACGCACGTAATCAAGAAGCACTCAATAGCATCGCTGACGAGATCAACGAATCCGGGGGTGAAGCAATTGCCGTCGCTGGTGATGTGGGTAATTTCGAAGACGTGAAACGACTCGCAGATGAAACCATTCGTCGCTTTGGTGGATTCGATACCTGGGTCAACAACGCAGGGGTTTCAATTTACGGGCTCTTGCTGGACCAGTCACTGGAAGATCACAAACGACTTTTTTTGACTAACTATTGGGGCGTCGTACACGGGTCGATGATCGCCATCGAACATCTTCGAATAAAAGGTGGCGCGCTAATAAATGTTGGCAGCGCACTGTCTGACCGCGCTATTCCGATTCAAGGGAGTTATTGTGCTTCCAAGCATGCGGTGAAAGGTTATACCGAGGCACTGCGAATGGAGTTGGAAGAAGAAGGTGCACCAGTCTCCGTAACGCTGATCAAGCCCAGTGCGATTGATACGCCGTACCGTCAACATGCGAAAAATTTATTGTCCGTTGAACCGTTAAATCCGCCTCCTGTCTATGCACCTGAAACCGTGGCGGAGGCGATCCTGCATTGTGCTCAAAACCCAACACGAGATGTGTACGTGGGCGCCGGTGGCAAAGCTTTAGCAGAATCGGCTCATCACGCACCGTGGCTTACGGACAAAGTCATGGAAGCGAGCATGTTCGATTTGCAGCAGACTGATCATCCCAAGCCTGTTAATGGTAAGGACAACCTTTACACCGCCGGTGAGGACGGGAAGGAACGTGGTGGCTATCCAGGTCACGTCGCGGAGTCGTCGATCTACACCAAAGCGTCGCTCCATCCCTTACTGGCTGCCGTTATCGTCACGGGAGTAGGAGTGGGGCTAGTATCCTGGGCCAGAAAATTGACCAGCACTTAGATCGCGGCATCCAGGTCCTTATCAATAGCTTTCAACACACAGGCTCCATGCCGGTGGTGTACGGCATTTGAGGAACACAGCTATGCTCAAAAAACTTTCGCCAATGTGTATCCGGCCCAAACCAGGAGTAGTCCGACTAGATTCGAAGCAGCCATATTCAGAGCAGCTAACCCAAACTTACCATCTTGCAGCATGGTGAAGGTCTGCAAACCGAAAGACGAGAATGTCGTGAACCTTCCCAGGAGACCAATTAAGATCACAGCTCGTACCGTCTCATTTACGGTTGCCCGTTCCTGCAGAAGATAAAAAAGCAGGCCCACAAGGAAGCAGCCGCCCAGGTTTACCAGGAGAGTCCCAAACGGAAAAGTATCACCATAGCGCCGCGATACCACGCCTGATAACCAGTATCGGCTCAATGTTCCCACTAGACCTGCCAAACCAACTAGTAGTAGTTTGCTCATTGCTCTCCTTATATTCACCGCTGTCCGTCAGCAGAGCATTCCTGGCATTTAAACAGAGCACTCAATATAGTCAACCCAGATAAGGAAACATATAAATGGATAGGGTAACGAGACGAAAAATGAAGCGCACTTTTTTTGTGATGTTTAGTTTGGTTCTTCTGATTGGCAGCGCCGCGAGTTCGCAGGCGCAGGTCAAGAGAGTGCAGATGCATATCGAGGGTTATCTGTGCGGCAATTGAGTGTACAACATTCAGAAGGCCGTGAGCCGTCTAGACTACGCACCAAAGCTTAAAGAAATTGAAGTAACGGATTTTGAAAAAGGCCTGGGTAACTTCACACCTAAACCTGACAAACCGGTTTCGTTCGCACCGCTGAAAGCTACGTTGAAGAAAGCGGGCTACGAGCTCGCCTCCGCAGACTTAACAGTAGCCGGTACGCTGGCAAAGAACGACCAAGGATGGACCATTGTCGTCAAATCCTCAGGACAACGCTTTTTGCTCACTGGTCCAAACATCGAGGGTGTCCTGGGCGAAGCTAAAGCAGGAACGAATGTCGAACTGACCGGCGACTGGAAGACGATAGGCGAGGGAGCAGCCTCATATGAAAGCATCTCTCCGCCTGCTCGAAAGATCGTGTCAAACAAAGGGAGCCGTCATCACTTCTCTTTTCCGGAGTTCGCTGAGGTTAGTTTTAGCGAAAGCACTCCGGAACCCGCAGCGCCTATTCGCGTCACCTCGCCCGGTTTGATGGTTTACAAAGGAGGCGCCCTAACACCACGCCTGTACCTGATCAAGCAACACCTCGGGACGCTCGACGTCGATCGCCAGGTTTTCGACCTCAGCGCTTCGTACACTCCATCACCCCGTCTTCAACTGGAAATTGAAGTGCCCTTTTCCCGCACCGCTTACGACGATGGACTGGCTTCAGGAGATGGATTTGGCCTCGGTAACGTTACTGCCTGGGCCAAGTATCGATTCTTTCGCAAGGTTAAGACTTACGGAGACAGTCAAGCCGCCTTTCGAGTCGGGCTGGAGTTACCGACCGGCAAAAGTGATGCTCCGACTCAGGCACAAATCAATGTACCGGAGTTCGTGCGGCAACAACTGACGCCGATCATGGGCGGCTTGTCGCCACATTTTGATCTCGCTTATTCACGGGCTGGGGGTCGCGTAATTTTTGGCGGCAATGCAGAAGTAGTCTTTCGCTCGGAGCGCGATGGATTTCGGATGGGCCACGAGCAACGTATCAGCACTGATCTTGAGTACGTAATTCCCAGGGACGCTCGTAAGCCGGGCGGCGAGTTATTTCTAATTCTCGAAACGACATTTGTTCATCGCGCCGAGGGTCGACTCGCCGGTCTACGCGTCGCTGGAAGCAGGGCAACTGAATACTACCTGGCGCCGGGAATTCAATATGCCGCTGACCCGCGTTTTGTTATCGAAGGAAGTTTTCAGTTTCCCGTGTTACGCAATACTGGTTCGATGGCTCTTCGCACAGATAGAAATATTCTGTTGGGCGTGAGGTACTTGTTTTGAAGCGCGCCGTTCAAAGCATAGTCTTCTTCGTTGTCTTAGCGACATTCTTTTCAGTTACCACCAAAGCACAAGAACTTCCTCTACTCGAACTCAAAGACATTCATGGTCGGCAGGTAAAGCTGTCCGATTACAAAGGTAAGGTTCTGCTACTAAACTTCTGGGCAACGTGGTGTCCACCCTGTCGCGCCGAGCTGCCTGACCTGATTAGCTGGCAGAGAAAGTATCGAAAGCATGGCCTGCAGTTAGTCGGTGTTACCTACCCGCCAACAGATCTACAGAAGGTCCGAAACTTTGCGCGACGCATAAAGATCAACTACCCGATCCTGCTTGGAACGAAACAAACCATGACTCTTTTCGTCGAGAATGAGACGCTTCCTACCACCATCGTAATTGGTCGTGATCAAAAGATACGAGCAGTAATCGAAGGCATTCTCCTGCCGGAAGAGTTCGACCTAAAGGTCAAGCCCCTACTTAAAATGTCCGACGAACTTTAGGTTGTCGATCTATCACAAGCCGGGATCACGACAAACTGAAGTTCGTCGGACATCTCCGTTTCGGCAGCGCAAAAAAAGAGGGGGAACAGGATCCCCCTCGAAAAGAACCTAAGATATTCAGTTCTAACCCAGTATTCCGAGTATCTGGTTCAGCAAATTTACCAGCTGGCTTAATGGGCCACCGCTGTTTAGCAGATTAGTGACCGCGCACAGAAGATTGCCTAACAAGTTACCCGGACCTGATTGTGCATCAATGTCGAGAACGATCTTATCCAGGTGTACTACCAGCCCCAACAAATTCAGATCAAGTGGACCTAATTCCAAATGCAAAACATCGCACGTGGCGCTGATATTGATCAGCGACAGCGTCATATTCCGCGCAACTGCCCCAACCGTCTGACCGGTTGCGTTAGTTACAGTGCCAGTTAGCGTCCCGACTGCTGCCAACTGGCCGTTCCGAGCGACAAACTGTGAAAGAGTAAAGACTCCCGCAAAGGCGCCGTCCGCACTAGTGAAATTGATCGGAATTTGAAGTCCGGCCGGTGCACCGACCGGAACCGCGGCTCTTCCAATCGACGGAAGCATAGTCAAGCTAATGAGAGCCAGGATTAGGCCCAGTGATACAACTCTACTTTTCATTTGTAATCCCTCCCAAGGTTCGATGCCTTGCCATTTCGTAGCTGTAAGTACACAGACAGAGAATGACCCTTTGCCGCACGTCCAGTTTGGCATTGAAATCAAGGGTGCGTCCCTGCTGAGTTGTTAAGGGGGTTTGTTACTGTCGTCGGGAAACAGCACGACAGTTCGGTTTGGAGAATATACGTATTGCAATGTTGCGGGAGGTTGCATGTCAGTTGCGATGTAGTTTCGTGAGGATAGAAACTTCACGGCAAAACTGTGACTCAAGTTTTTCTCAAGGTCTGTTTGGTAACGTTGAAAATGCCAGGGAACCATTGAATAAGTCCCCTGGTAACTTCAACCGGTAACGTCCAGTGCCGGTTGTAAGTAGGGCATGCCGGAGCCGGAGATCCCTCCCTCCGGCATGCTTGTATAGACGGTTAGAGGCTTCCTTACCCAACTAATCAACATTGAACGAACCCGCTTATATTTCGTGCTAATCTCGCCTATAGAATGCGCAGCATTTCGCGAGAACAATCATGTCCTGGCAAGAACAGTTTCGACATCAAGGCTACGCTCACTTTAAGGGGCTAACCCCTGAACCTTTAGTGAGCGCAGCGCAAAAGTCCATCGCGTATGATCTAACTAATAACTACGATCCCGCGTCTCAATCGGAATATGACAATCGGTCGTACTGCCCGGGCTTGAAGGGCACACCGGCCATCATGAACCTCTTTCTGAAGTCTC
>QHXL01000170.1:0-1426 GCA_003222935.1 Acidobacteriota bacterium | reverse complement strand
GATTGAGGAGATTGACTGGGATGGTGGCCAGATAGCGATCCGCCAGGCGTATAACCATTCAGAACCGGTTCCTCCCGTAGCTCACCTCGACGGATTTAGCACTGGCTTGAATGGTCTCGAAGAAGGAAAGATCTATAACCACACCATCCTGGTTGGAGTCTTCCTCACGCCCTTAAGAAAACCGTTTGCCGGAAACTTTACGGTCTGGCCCGCTTCACATTACGTCTATGAGCGTTATTTTCGAGAGCGCGGTCCGGGCGCGATGAAGGAACCGATGCCCACTCTCGAACTCGGTGAACCGGTTCAATTGAACTGCGAAGTTGGCGATGTCGTGCTCGCGCATTATCAACTCGGTCATTCGGCGGCGGTCAATACTTCTGACCAAGATCGGATCGCAGTGTACTTTCGAGTTTGGCTAAAACGCGTTGGGTCAGATCGGTGGCATTACCTGACGAACATCTGGGAAGGCTGGAAGCTCCAACGAAACGAAAGCTAATGTCCGACGAACTTCAGTTTGTCGATCTGTCGCTAGCCAGAATCACGACAAACTAAAGTTCATCGGACATTCGCTCGTCGGACATTCACTCATTTGAAGCCAGTGATCAGGACTCACCATTTTCGATTCACGATTAGCGATTGACGACTATCGGAAATCGGTGATTAAAACCACGTCACTTAGCTGTGTGCCCCGGGCCACAGCGAGTTGTTTCCCGTCACGTGACCAATCAAACCAGAAAAGGCTGTCGGAGGTGAAATTGGTTAATTGTTTCGCCGCACCACCCGTGCTGGGTAAGGTCCAGATTTGACCCGGACCATTGCTGTTATCGATATACGCGACAGCCGTTCCATCAGGTGTCCAACGAATCGTTTGGCCAATTCGAAACGGAGGCTTCGCAACATCGGTAATAGTTCCACCATCGAATGGGATTTGGCCGATCATGGCTCCCCCTCCTCCGGGTTTCATGTATTGAAAAGTAACTTGTTTTCCGTCGGGTGATGACGTCGGAAGCTCTTCCCAATACTCGTCATTCAAAATAACTGGCTGCCCGCCGTCGACCGGCAGTTTCCACAGTGCCGGCATTCCTTTAGTGCCGGCCGCTGAGTAGGCAATCCACTTACCATCGGCTGAAAACGTAAAACGTAAGGACATTGGGGCAGATACAAGTTGCGTTGGTTTACTTCCATCTAGCTCCATCCGCCATATGCCAAAGGTTTCACCGCGGTCTGAAAGAAACATGATGTGGCGTCCGTCAGGAGTCACTTGTGGATAAAAGTTCTGGCGAGCATTTGAGGTGAGTTGTTTTTGCGTACCCTTGTTAACGTCCAGCAGCCAGATGTCCCGGTTTCCGCCGGCAGTCGACGCATAGACCACTTTTCCATCAGGCGTCCAGCTTATACCGAATGCGCCGTCTGACTTGGCTGTCCC
>QHXL01000169.1 GCA_003222935.1 Acidobacteriota bacterium | reverse complement strand
GAAGAGCTACTCAAAAAAGCTAACGCACAAACTCTTGATGATGCATTCATCAAATTAACCGGCGAGGAGCTTCTTGCGGAAGAACTCGTCGCAGTGGAGAACTAGCAATGGAAACAACAATGCGGCAGACGTGGGCATTCCTTTTTCGGGGATACCACCTCACCCGCCGTTATATCGGTTGGGTCATAGTCTTTAACTTTTATGCGCTCGTAACATCGGCAACTGTCGCCCTGATCGGTGTTGCGGCGGGAAACTATCAACTAACTTTGACACTCGTGGTGGGCGCACTGCTTTGGAACTATCTTTCCTGGCTTTATCAGGAGATCGCCATGTCCATAGCCTATGAACGTTGGGAAGGGACCCTGGAGTACACGTTCATGGCGCCGGTATCTCGAGTGGTCCACCTGTTAGGTGTCAGTTTGTATTCACTCATTAACAGTGTGATAACAAGTCTCATTGTTTTGGCTGGGCTGGTGTTGTTCACGGATCTGAATCTCCGCGGCGCGAATCTCCCCGGGGTCCTGGTTGTGGTCGGCGTTAGCACGCTTGCTTTCGTTGGCTTGGGTTTGATGGCCGCAGTCTTTCCAGTCATGAGTGCTGAACGAGGCGCCGAAGCGACGCACATCTTCCAGGGCTCGCTTCTACTTGTTTCGGGCGTTTATTATCCGATTGAAGTATTACCAGGATGGATGCAGCCGCTGTCTGCAATTTCTCCGGCGACATACACTTTGTCTGCTTGTCGAAAATTGTTTGGTGTTGGAATGAGTGGTTCTACGCCGGAACGACTTGCCGGGGCTCCTTTGTCGGCAGTAACGCACGAACTGTTGGTCCTGGCGCTGATGGGAGCAGTGCTTCTTCCATTGGGGCTTTGGGTGTTTGTTAAGATCGAAGCCTGGGCCAAGAGAACAGGGAAGTTGAAAAGGACGGGATGAAGAAAGAAACGATCGAAGACCTAAAAAAGCGAACCCGAGAAATCATTCGCAAATTAAAACGTGCCTATCCCGGCGCTAAGTGTTCACTCAATCACTCGAACCCTTTCGAGTTGTTGATTGCGACGATTCTTTCTGCGCAGTGCACGGATGATCGGGTGAACATCGTTACGGCTGACCTGTTTCGTAAATATAGAAAACCTGAAGACTACCTGAAGGTTCCGGCACGTGAACTCGAAAAGGATATTCAGTCGACTGGTTTCTTTCGCAACAAGACACGCTCGATCCAGGGAACATCGAAAATGCTCAGCGAGAATTATGGTGGGCAGGTACCGCAAACAATGGATGAGTTACTCGAACTTCCGGGCGTGGCGCGCAAGACGGCGAATGTTGTTTTAGGGAATGCGTTTGAGATTAAGTCGGGCGTAGTCGTTGATACGCACGTCACAAGGTTATCGCACCGGCTTGGACTCAGCGAGGCCAAAACAGCCGAGAAGATCGAACTGGACCTGGTTGAAATTGTCCCAAAGAAAGACTGGGTGATCTTCTCGCATCTGTTGATCTATCACGGGCGAAAGACTTGCAAGGCGCGTAACCCACAATGTGCTGAATGTGAATTAGAGAAGCTCTGTCCTTCTTCATTCCTGAAGACCGGCGTGACCCCTGGCATGTGAGACACCTTGGAGTGCGGGGACTTGTCACCGCTTTGTTAAGAGAGCGGCATCATTATCTAGGCCTGCTTTAACAAAGCGGTGACAAGTCCCCGCACTCCGAGGAGGATTATTTTGCGGCGAGCTCAGCGATAGCCTGGGCTGCTTGTTGACTCACCGGGGTGATGAGGTCTTCACCTGCTGATGTAGCCTTCGCTTTAAACTGTCTTGCTACCAGGGGAATCGGCGTGCCTGGAGTTTCGACTCTCACGTCCAGGGTCAATTCATCTTTGGCTTTGATATTCGCCGAGAACGAGGAGTTGTTTGTACTCGCCTGAGTTTCAGCGCCGTATCCAATTGCCGCTGCGCCCTTGCTAAACGCACTGCCAAAACCACCGCCACCTTTCTTGTGCGAAACATTCGCATAGATTAGGTAATCGCACTCCTTCTGCCTGGCTTCGGCGGTAACTTCACGATCGTATTGAGCCTCAATCGGCACTACTTCCAATTTTCCACTCTTCAAACTAGCAGTTAGCGAAACCTGAACTGCCGCTGCCAGTTCCGTCGCACTTACTCCGTTCCCAACCGTGGTTGATCTAATTGCCGCCAGGCCGAATCGAATTACACCAGCTTTCTTAGGAGCAACGGATGAAGCTGACTTTGTCACTGGTTGAGTTACATTGTTCTTAGTGCTCGCGGCTACAGCCGATTCGCTATCGCTTGATGAATTACCGGCGGACGAGAACGCGCTCGCGAAATCCTGAACTTCTCTGTAACCGGCAGGCACGTCAAACAACGACGGATCAAGTGTCGCCTGAGAAAACTCGATGACCTCATTCAGAGTTGAAAAGCTCGCCGTACCGTTGGCGTCGAACATTGTCGTTTTTTCCCAAACTGGATAAGCGCGTTTTGCGGTTCCGATCTGTTTGGTTTCATAACGATCACGACAGCCGCCCCCGTTTCCTTGCGGTCGATAGGAAGAATAGTTTGGACTGCCACAATTAAGTGCAAAGGCGGCGTCGATATACCAACCATCAAGTTCCATCTTGCTTTTCACCGGCGAACACGCGTCGGGCGTCGAGTCCATAACGATAGTAGTGATGATGTGTCGCGCAGTGTAGCCAAACATCTGTTTGCGTTCACCGGTGTCCTTTGTTGTCACTGTTGAGGTGACGACGCCGCCTTTCGTAGAGCCAGCGGGCTGGGAACTGGTCGTCTTACTGTTTGTCGGAGTCGAAGCTGTGGTGTCGTAAGGCTGAATGATATACGCCCTGGTCTGCGGCATTATTTGAATGTTTCGTTGCAAGTCACATTGCTGCACCGTGACCATCTGCCCGTTGTTCATTTCGGTGCGCTGACGTTTGCCCTTGATGTAACTCGTGTTCTCCATGGTCTGCCCGCCGCTGGTCTGTCGCGATTTAACTTTCGTATCGGCGTTCACCACACCCGTCGTCAACATCAGACTGGCAATCGATATCAAAATGGTTTTGGAAATACTTGATTTGATCATTGTCCCCTCTTTTTCTTCCTGTGCGTCTTCGAGAGACGCTTGTCGAGTTTGGCCCTCACTAACAACGCGCAAGAGGGAAGCAAAAAGGACCAATAGAGTCTAAATACAGACCCTTTTAATGGCGGCCTCAGTCTCAAGGAGTTGCGCTTGCTGGGAGCGCACGCGTCCCCGCGTGCTCGCGTTAGCTATCAAGCACTCGGGTTCGAAGCAGGCACGCGGGGACGCGTGCGGTCCCAGCAGCGGGGTTCACTGCGGTGCGAAGGAGCTATTAAGGAATAAAACCTTTAGTGGCGCCTCAGGCTCAAGGAGTTGCGCTTGCTGGGAGCGCACGCGTCCCCGCGTGCCCGCGTTAGCTATCAAGCACTCGGGTTCGAAGCAGGCACGCGGGGACGCGTGCGGTCCCAGCAGCAGGGTTCACTGTTGTGATTGGGAGTTACTAAAGGGTCGGAAAATGGCGATCGGCAATGGTCGTCTTGGCGGTTGCTCGTCGTGCGGCTAGAATGTGCCCGCTCCACCGATCCTGAAACGAGTTTTGTTTATCGACTCTGCCCTAGAGTATGACGGTGACCTGTCCCTTGCCTCCCGTATTCGCTAAAAAAGCTATCTCAGAAGCGGTGTGTCCGAACCTGTCGCCCACGTCGTTAACTCGGGAAGGGAACGTTTCTGAGTGAGCTACCGTTTCCCCTGGCATCGGCTGAGTGACGACCAACTACTCGACCTGCGGATCTGCGATCTGCCCATAAAAATCAAGAATTCATTCCTCGAACCGCACATCAAGCGCCTTTATAGTGAACTAAATACTCGTGGTATCAGGTTCAAGCCGCACGTTTGGCTGTCAGAAGAGTGGTTCTCCCCGGACGGCGTGCCGGGAATCGCGATTCCTTTCTACCTCGCACACCCGCGGCTGGTGAAACTCGAGCGCAAACAGATGTTGGAGGTCGAGGGGGGAAACGACACTGAATGCATGCGCATTCTTCGTCACGAAGCCGGGCACGCACTCGACACGGCCTTTCGATTGCACTTCAAACGCCGACATCGAGAACTCTTCGGTTCGTTTGCCCAACCATACCCCGACTTCTACAAGCCCAAACCCAAAAGCCGCCGGTTCGTTCTACATCTGCCGGCGTGGTACGCACAGGCGCACCCGGCCGAGGACTTTGCCGAAACTTTCGCTGTTTGGCTTACGCCGCGTTTGCAGTGGCGACGTCGTTACAAGGGTTGGCCCGCAGTTCGCAAACTCGAATACATCGATGAGTTGATGAACGAGCTGGCCGGCACGAAACCAAAAAACCGAACTCGCACCAAGGTGGAACCGCTCTCAGCGCTGCGTATCACTCTGCGCGAACACTATCAACGCAAACGCGAACGTTACGACTTTGAGTGGCCCGCTGTTTACGATCGTGATCTCTATCGAATCTTCTCAGCTGAACCCACGCGAAAGTCACAACCAAGCGCTGCAAGTTTTATTCGAAGTGTGCGTCGAGAGGTCCGACAGATCGTCGCTGAAGGGACTGGCGTGCACCAGTACACGATCGATCACGTGTTACAGAACATGATCGATCGCTGTAAAGAATTGAAACTTCGCGTCGCAACACCTTCACGAGAAGCCCGTCGCCGTGTAATGATAGTGTTGACTGTGCAAGTAATGAACGTGCTCCATTCGGGTTATCATCGAATAGCCGTATGACCTTTGAGCCACGAAAGAAACTTCGCATTATAGTGCTCGTCCACGAAGACCTCGTGCCTCCCGATTCGTTGAAAGATCTCTCCGACAAAGAAAAGCAGGAAGTAAAAACTGAGTTCGACGTGATCTCCACGTTGAAGAAGATGGGCCATGAAGTGTATCCGGTTGGTCTGTACAACCAGCTCAACGATATCGGCAACGCATTAATGGAGCACAAGCCGCATATCGCATTTAACCTGCTCGAAGAATTTCACGGCTACCCGCTTTACGATCAGCACGTCGTCAGTTATCTCGAATTGATGAAACAACCGTACACCGGTTGTAATCCTCGCGGGATGACCCTGGCCCACGATAAGGCGCTCACAAAGATGATTCTTTCGTATCACCGCATACAGGTTCCGAACTTCGCGGTGTTTCCGATGAATCGAAAAGTGAGAAGGCCAAAGCGTTTGAAGTTTCCACTGCTCGTGAAGTCGATCAGCGAAGAAGGCTCAGTTGGAATTGCGCAGGCATCGATTGTGCACGACGACGAGAAGCTAACACAGCGAGTCGAGTTTATTCATGGGAAGAATAAGACTGCGGCGATCGCTGAACAATACATCAAGGGCCGTGAGATCTATGTTGGGGTGATTGGCAATCAGAACATTCAGACGTATGCGCCGTGGGAGTTGGTGATGGAAAAGCTGCCTGATGGCGCTGAGAATATTGCAACCTTGAAGGTGAAGTGGGATCCGGCGTACCAGGAAAAAGTTGGAGTGGCGACGCGAGCAGCTGAGCTTACCCCTGAACAACACAAGCTGCTCGAGCGACTTTCAAAACGAATCTATCGCTACTTATTCCTCAGTGGGTACGCTCGACTGGATTATCGAATGACTGAAGATGGCCAGTTTTATCTGTTGGAAGCTAACCCCAATCCTCAAATTGCTCACCAGGAAGACTTCGCTGATTCGGCCGAACACAGCGGCATCCCTTACGATCAACTCCTGCAAAAAATCATCACTGTAGGCCTCAACTACGCAGGTCGCGGCGCCTAAAACCGCATCCACAGATTGCACAGATTACACAGACTTTCTTTTCGAAATGAGGTACGAAACGAAACCTCCTAAGTGAATCTGTGTAACTCCGGCCTCATAGAAATCTGAAACACCTTTCCGATTCGCACTTTAGAAAAGACATACAACTTAGATCGATGTCCAAGGAGTTAGAACCATGACTCTAGCTATTACTCTGCTTTTCACCGTGACCCTCTATAACCGACTCACTAGAGACCTGGGCAAGTCCTGACCAATTATTTGACCAATTATCTGCACTCTTCATCGAATCCTCCAATTCTCCCGTCAGATTGACCGTGATCTGTTTCCCGATCGCACACAAGCCTTAAATTCATAACTGTCACCCAG
>QHXL01000168.1 GCA_003222935.1 Acidobacteriota bacterium | reverse complement strand
CGCGTAATGCTGCTACTGCATTCAATGTTTCTGACTCGGCGACGTGTGCCAACCTTAGCCCCGGAATTAGCTCGGAAGCTTCGAAGTTCTCGAGCTGCATCGAGACGAGCTGTCCGTCTGCCAGAGCCATTCTTTGCGAACCGGATCTATGTGCGGCAATTGCCTCATTCCGGTAACGAACCAGGACGGTGCCGGGAACAAATCGACGGGGACTGGTCTTCCTGGTTGATCTCGTCGACTGTACGGGTTCGAATTTTGCTCGCGAAAGTGAGGGGAAACTCAATAAAGCGGTGACTATTAAACCCACGCACAGAATGAAAAACAGGCCTACACGAAGTCGCTGTTTGAGGGATGAAAGACGAAAAATAGACATTGAATGACAGTTCTCCTACGACTAAACCTTTGATCACATTTTGATTCGGAGTTCGGATCGGGAAAGCTGACGAGTGTAATCGAAGCTCTCTTAATACCGAGGGCGCGTGGCCGAGAATGCGCCGCGAAAATATATACTAAAACCCGGTCGCATGCAGCCACAGATGTCCGATAAACTTCAGTTTGTCGCGCCTCGACCAGTGGGCTTGTAACAAACAAACGCAGATCGAGATAAAGCAGTCTTCCTTCTCTCGATCTGCGTATCAATCAAGTCAACGACAAGCTGAAGCATATCGGACATTTTTAAGCATATCTGACATTTACGATCACGGACCGAAGCGATGGCGATATTCACCTGACAAGATGAACGCCTTCACCATTTCTGCGTTCAGGAAATCGCCATTGAAGTCGTTCAGCTTCGTCAACCAGAAGTCGTACCCGGTGTAATCCGAATCCGGCAAGTCGTTCGGATTTCGTCGCATGTAGCCAA
The DNA here is from genome assembly GCA_003222935.1 of Acidobacteriota bacterium. GTDB lineage: Bacteria > Acidobacteriota > Blastocatellia > Pyrinomonadales > Pyrinomonadaceae > PSRF01. The sequence goes on along the minus strand of QHXL01000168.1, from coordinate 4,858 downwards.
AGTACTGAGCCAGCACGAATGCTCGTCTGAACTCCGCACTCTCCAGATCCGAATCCTCCGCTACCGCACGTAACACCTGCGCTCGCGTCTTCGTACCGTTGGTCAATTCCGCCACCAGTTGATCTCGCTCCGAGGGTGATAACGGATTCCCGGCGTTAAAATCCAAAATGCTGACGAAGTCTGCCGGCGTCAGACTAGCTGGAAGTTCTTTCGTGAAATTTGACCGCTGCACAAAATCGGCGACGTATAGATCCTTGCGACTGTTCAGCAACGCTTCCCATCCAGGCGCGCCCACTACTACCCCGTCACCAATCTGCTGTTTGTCAGCCAGAAATTGGTTCAGGTTGACAAACGGCACCTCCAATATGTGCGATGCGCCAAGTGTCGAATTTCCTATGGCAGTCCCAAATGCTGTTTTGTAGACTCGCTCCACAAAATAGCCCGTCTGCTGAAACTCAATTGACAGGAAGAACGCTGCCGACACGTTGATCCGCTTCACCTCAATGCACTGCGCGTTGGATCCGCATGAAGTGATCTCGTTTTTCCAGAAGTTGAGTCCGGCGGCATCCGGTTCGCGATTCAGGAAATCGATGTAGTGTTGTCGCACAAAGAATTCCGGATCATCGATCGGGTTTGTGCCAAGCGATGTGTCGTTGTCACTTATCGAGAGTGTCGCGGTCGAGGTCGATGTTCCGAGTAGACCGTTCGTAGCATTACTCAACGCAATGGTGAACGTTTCTGTCGGACCGTCAACAAACACATCGTTAACAATCGGGACGAGAATTACCTTCGTCGTCTGTCCAGCTGCAAAAGTAAGTTTGCCGATAGTTTGAACGTAGTCACAACGAGAAGAGGCGGCACCAGTGCTTACGTTGCATTCACCTAAACCGGAGGTGTCGCTTGTCGCGTACTCAACGGTCGACGGCGAGGAAGTGTCTCCAGTCCTGGTAACAGTCACCTCCATTGAGCCGGCACTCTCAGAAGTGCCAAAAGACGAAGAGCTGAACTGAATCGAAGGAGGTGGAGGTGCAGTTGACCAACCCAGGTCGCGCAGCAGCACCAGGGTTAGATCTTCAGGCACGTTTACGCTGTGCGTGAGGTCATCACTGCTGTTCGGCTCCATTAGCTGGTTTGGAAAGAGCGATTCGTCATAGTGTGAAACTGACGACCCGCCTACCACCGTTGAGGGAGCATACATTTTGGCTCGATTGGACGAGTCAGCACCCGAAAACACGGTGCGATCCAGGGAAACAGTTGCGTTGATATTATTTGCCAACTGGCCGCGGATAATGTTCGCATCGTTCAGTGCGAGGCTGACCGTCGCAATATTGATTGTCGGGTCGCTACCTCCCATGCCTGGTGGCACATCAGGAGAGGCGCTTGAACCAACGTTGCCGATAATCACAGCCAAGGCGCCGGCGTTTTGTGCGTTCTTTACTTTAACGACAAAGTCGCAACTGCCTCGATCAATGAACGCGATCTTACCGTGCACGCCACTTGGGGTAATCGCAGAGCAACCATTGGCCGGACTGGCCGCTACTACCTTGTTAGTGATCCCGGGCGTCGAGAGTTTTCCTCCAAACTGCGCCGTTCCCACTACGTAGTTTCCGGCGATGGCTGCCGGCAAGTTGACTCGCAAACGCGGAGTCGCGAGAACGTTGGGTACAAACGTGGTGACCTGTGGTCCATCCCAAACGAGATTTCCAGTGTTAACTGCTGAACCCGCCCGTTCGCCGTCCGTCATTTGTGTCCAGACCTTTCCCGTTGTGTTGTCGCGCAGGAACCGGTCGTAGATCATTGGGCTGCCGTTGAAGAAAGCGCCCGTGGACTTATTTGTGAATGTTTGAACGCCGAAGCCATGCGCAAATTCGTGCAGTAGCACGGCAACCAGATCGTTGCCGTTTCCTTCCTGGCCGTCGAGACCGTAGTACCAGGGACTATTAGGCAAGCATCCCGGCGTACCTGCGTTGACGTTGAAGCTAGCATCTATTTCAGGCGTCGCGCCGTTCAAGTCGGAACCAGCCAGGCTATTAGCCAGGGCAGTGCCGTACCAGGTATTGGAAAACGGCGCACCGGTAAAGTTCCGATGGACATTGATGGTGCCGGCGGACCCGAGGGTTCCCATCGTTGCATCACATGATTGAGGGACCCACCCCGCACGAATGACAATAGGGACGTTGCTGTTCAACTGGGTACCCCAAATATTTGCCGCAAAGTTGAATGCGATGAGGCGTTGTTGGCCCACGGTGGTGCCGGAGTTTCCACCAACCGGGGTGGCAGGAGTGGGATCATTGAACCCGACGCCAGGACCATCGTTGTTTTGGATCGTGATTGTTGCGGAACCAAGCGCCGGCGAAGAGGCAACCACACCAAGAGCAAGGATAAGCAACAGTCTATGGAAACGGCTTAAGGAACTTTGAATCATTGGCTTACTCTCTTAGCGGGAGTGCGAGTGACGGGCCGATTGGTGTTGGCTTTGGGCGTGCTGCCGTCGATCAGTTGCGGATCAATACCGAGGAATTCAGCCGCAGCCTGCGGGTCATCTACGCAAGACCGCTCCACAGTGCCATCTTCATTGGTTCGCGCGAGCGTGACGTTTTGAAAGCGCCCTTGAAGATCCACCGAGACTGATCCATCGGCGTTGTGAACTTCTTCCAGTCCCTCAGTAGACCTGTTGAGCATCGTCTTCAATCCAGCGGCCAACTGCTGCGCTTCTTCAGGTGTTAAAGGCTTGATGTTGCCAGTCTGAGGATCGACCTGAACGTCGCGTCCCGCGACTTTTACCGTCACGTACTTCTTTCCTGACTCAGCGGCAGCTAACGTCGGTTGATTAGCGGCTGAGACTTTGTCCCTGGCAGCCTGTCTCGATAGAACGGTAATGGCCGCTCCAGCGACAACCACTGCTGCGATCGTCAAACTGACGATTGAAAGTCTCCGGCCTTTGGTGACTTGTTTCATTCTTTGCCTCTTTTGTTTCTTCATTCCTAACTCCTATGAGTGTTTGATTCTTTAGAGTGTCTTGTAAACTCGTTTACTCTCGTGGCGATAAAGTCAGTACCGTAACGCGGTAGCGTCGGGTCGGTTACTCTCTCGGGCCCCTGGACGACAGACCACCCGACGCTACCGCGTTACGGTACTGACTTCATCGCCACTAAGTTATAAACCGGTCGCGTTATTTCAACAGTCTTGTTCTATGACGTGTGAGGAACCTCAAGGCGGGAGAGCCGTTCTTCTTGATCAAGTCAACGACAAGCTAAAGCATATCGGACATTTATTCTCATGGGCCGAAGCGATGGCGATATTCTCCTGACAAGATGAACGCCTTCACCATTTCTGCGTTTACGAAATCGCCATTGAAGTCGTTCAGCTTCGTTAACCAGAAATCGTACCCGGTGTAATCTAAATCCGGCGTATCGTTCGGATTTCGTCGCATGTAGCCAAAGTACTGCGCTAACACAAACGCTCGTCTAAACTCCGCACTCTCCAGATCCGAATCCTGCGCTACCGCACGTAAGACCTGCGCTCGCGTCTTCGTGCCGTTCGTCAATTCCGCCACCAGCTGATTGCGCTCGTCAACTGACAGCGGATTACCAGCATTGGAATTCAACGTATCTACAAACGTTGCCGCCGTCATGCTTGCCGGAAATGCCGTAATGAATCTTGAGCGCTGCACAAAGTCAGCCACGTATGAATCCTTATGACTGTTCAATAACGCTTCCCAGGGACCACCTGGCGCACCCACGACTACCCCATCGCCGATCTGTTGCTTGTCAGCCTGAAATTCGCTGTACCTGACAATCGGGACCAGCAAAGTATGTGCGCCACCCAGCGTCGAGTTCCCCGTCGCACTTCCGTATGCGACTTTGTAGACTCTCTCGACGAAATAGCCGGTCTGCTGAAACTCGATCGACAGGAAGAACGCCGCCGATACATTGATTCGCTTAACTTCAATACACTGCGCATTCGCACCGCACGAGGTTATCTCGCTCCTCCAGAAATCGAAGCCTGAAGCGTCGGGTTCGCGATTCAGGAAATCGAGATAGTGTTGTCTTACGAAGAAGCCGGCTTCGTCGATCTGATTTGCCGCCGGACAACTTGCGGATGTCCAGTTCAGAACTATCGAACCGAAGTCACCGCCCGAATCAGAATTGTTGTATCCATCGACAGCGATTCGATAAACAGTCCCGGCGGTTGCGGAAAACGTCACACTACTATTTAGATCCGCATTAGCGTCGTCGTTGCTGCCTTTCAAAGATAGGGATCCAACCGCTGTTCCTGTGTAAACCGAAAGTACTGTGTCGAAACTACTTCCAAAGGTATTGAAGGTCACAGAGCCCGTGCTTGGTGATTGCCAGACATACCAGACTGAGCGGCTACCCCCACCAGGATTTGGTGGATCGATAAAATGGCTTGGCTCGCCCGGTTCTTTAGTGGCCCCGATGTTTGTTCCGTTGACTGTTCCCGAACAGGCTCCAATGATTTGACCAAGATTGAAATTGTCGTTAGGTGGAGTTGAGAAACCTGATGAGTTATAGCCAAAGATCTCGAGAGCGTTTGTGTCGTTGACTGTGATATTACGTTCCGTGTTGTTGGTAAGTACCGGATCCATAATTCCGATATAAACGCCACCATTTAAACTTCGTCGTTTCCAGTGACTCGATTGCTCGCTATCTCCACCGTTTGTAACTGCACCACTAGGACCACCCGTTGACAATCCGATGTCAGATCCTCCCGGCACAAAATAAAACTGCAGCGTATTGCCTGCTGGCCCACCAATCGTCATTACTCTTTGCGCTGTCGTAAAAGTCGCGTTTGTTGTGCCGGCGCGAAAACGATAGAGGTCCCACATAGCGAGCGT
>QHXL01000167.1 GCA_003222935.1 Acidobacteriota bacterium | reverse complement strand
TGTATTTGAGGACAAGATCTTCGGCGGGTCAGTGCCAGCTAACTTTAGACCAGCAATTGAGAAGGGCATCATCGAAGCTGCCAAAGCCGGAGCCATTGCCGGATATCCATTGGTTGATTTCAAGGTGCAATTGATCGACGGTTCTTATCACCCGGTCGACTCCGATGAGCACTCGTTCAGGGCTGCCGGTAGAAAAGCATTTCGAGCAGCGATGGAGAAAGTGAGACCTTCGATACTCGAGCCGGTGATGGACGTCGAGATCGCTACTCCACAAGAGTACAGCGGAGACATTATGGGTGACCTGAACTCCCGACGTGGACGTGTTCAAGGCATGGAGATGAGCGGCAAGCTACAGGTGATCAAAGCGCAGGTGCCAATGGCGGAAATGTTGAAACGCTAAACTCGATCACTGCGGCGCGCGGGTCGTTCCACATGCAGTTTTCACATTACGATCCGGTTCCTGGACAGTTGGCCCAGAAAATCGTGGAGCAATCTAGAGCCGAAGGCAGGATCAGAGGTGGCGAGGAAGAAGAGTAAGACTCGGCGGACCAGCGTATCAAGCAAAAGGCAGCGAATCTCTTCGCTGCCTTTTTTAGTGGGCCGGCAGAGAAATACAAAAGGGCCACTCGCGGTCAAAGCGAGTGGCCCGGTTCGGGTTCCTAACGACGTAGCTTTCCCGATTCTATTCCGGTTTCCGCACTTTCGACGGCTGCCCCAGTGGAGCAACGATGCCTCCGAAACCTTCCTTGATCGTAAAACCAGCAGGAACCTCAAAAAGCGTCCTATCAGGTTCAACTCGATTGATATTCGTCAGGCGATAGGTAGTTTCGCCATTTCGGGGATCACTGTGACGCGTCATGACAACCATCTGCAAAGCCGCTGAATACCAACGCTCACTCACAATTTGAATTTCTCGCTCGTTGCCAATCTCACCTGCCGGGATGGTGATTGTTGTCCTCGTGCCTTCGGCCTCAACGCCGTCGAAACTCTGTTTGCCTAACTGCTCCTTAACTGCGTTCTCATCGTCCCTGCTCATATGGAATGTATAGGCCCCGCCGGTAGCAGCCAACTCCGTTTGTACTTTAAGTTGACGCAATTCTGACCCAGGCCCGGGAACTCCTGGCGGGGGTCCATCCGGTGAAACTCTCGTCATGGAACTGCCTGACGGAGCGTTTTCAATTTTGAATTCGAATCTTTGACCGGCAGTTCCCGGACCAGCAGTTCCCTGCCCGTCAGGACCAACCCACGTTCCTTTCATAGGGACGCTTTTGCGAGCCACGTGAGTGCGAGAGTCGAGTGAATACGTAACGCCAGCAACAGGATCATTGATGAAGATGGTTTGCAGCGGTTCTCCACCCCCGGCGAGTGGTCCATGCATCGTAATCGTTTGTTCACGCCGGGTGCGACCTTCACTGTCGCGATACTGGACACTTGTTGATTCGTTAATTATGCGATTGCCATCGCCCAGGGTCTGGATTGTTTTGGTGACTGCCTGAGCCGAGTAGGGCGCTCCCTTCACCACCTTGCCACCAAAGTTCACTTCAGACGCAACAAAAATAAAGTCTTTATCAGGAAGCGGCGGTCCAGGCACGCCCTCCTGAGACTGCTCGATACGTTGTTTCACTACAACCGTGTTTTGTTGTGCAAACGAAACGATCGTCGCGAGTGTCATCACTGCACAAGTCGCCGCACCAAGGATTGTTAATATTCTTTTCATCTCTCTCTCTCTCTCTTTCCTTTCGAACACCTGGCCCAATTATTCCAATCGTTTTTCTTGCACAAACCGTATAGCGCGAGCAGTTCCATCAACACTTACCAAAATGTCTGCCTTGACCCGTTCGTTGAAGCGATCCATGTTGACGGGAATCCCAAAGCTGGCCAGTCGCGCTCGAGGTAATTCAACCCGGACTATTTGCCCACCATCCTGGAACGTTGTTGCGTTCATATAACCCAGTGGTAGAAAGTCGGTTGCCACTTCACTCGAAACGTGGTTCGCCGCGACATTGCTATTTCGATTTCGAGATCCTTTGGCTCGCGCATTGAACGCCAGACTGTTGCTGAGATTCCTACGAGGCGTTCGTTTGTGCGACTCACCTGGCCCAATCTCTTTTTGGGACTCTGGTTCGGGGTTCTTATCGACGGCCACGGTTTCATCACGCTGTACAGGTTGAGGAGCAGTAACCTGCTGCGCTGGCGTCTCGTTCGAACTGTCTCGCCATCTAAAAGCAACCAAACTGAAGACGAGCAAGAAGAGCGCGGCAACAGCCGTCAACCAAATCGCGCGATTTGTCCTCGACACTGGTAACGGCACGACAACTTGTCGTTGCCTAAATGCATTCAACAACCGCGCTTCACTCGAGCTTGAAGCCTCCAATGAACTCATATCCGCAGCGAGCGAGCGCAACCCGCGCATCAACAGCTCTTCATCACGCAAAAGCGACGCACAAGTTGCGCAGCCGGACGTGTGCGCGATTGCTTCGCTGCGCAGTTCCGCTTCCATCATCTGGCCACGAGCGAACTCACCTGCAACGCTTTCAAATTTTTGACAGTTCATGCGAAACACCTCACCGTCTCAACACCTGCCGAACTTTGCTCAACTGATTCCGGAACCGGTTTCAACTTCGCGAGCAACAAGGCCCGGGCCCTGTGCAGTCGCGAACGCACCGTTCCGATTGCGCAACCAAGAATTTCGGCCGTCTCTACGTAACTAAGTTCCTGCAATTCACACAGCACTACTACTTCACGATACCTTTCCGGCAAACTCAACACTGCTCGACGAACATTTTCAATGGTCTCAGCCCTGGTCAGATCATCAAGCGGCCCGGGTTCGTCGCACATTGGATCGAACGGTTGGTCGTCCTCATCGTCGGCGAAAGGCACGGTCGACTGATCGCCGCGAAAGCGCCTCAACACGTAATTTCGAGCCACTCCAAAGAGAAACGAGCTAAGCGAGCCCTTGGTCGCGTCGAAGACGTGGCCGTCCTTAATCAGAAAAATAAACACATCTTGAGTGACATCCTCCGCCACTTGCTGTGACCCACTCATCTGCAAGGCGAATCGATAGATCCCACCCTGTCGTCGACGGTACAACAACGAGAATGCGTCCTCGTCGCCAGACAGCATCAAACAAAGCAATTCAGAGTCTGTTAGATCACTCTTTGGTTTCATCGAGAATTGACGACCTGGCCGATCCTTGCCGGTCAAAGGTTATTCGCTCGTAGACTCTTGAAAGTTCCAGAATCTCCGGAGCTTAGGAACCAAATTTTCGAGCAAAATCCTGGGATTTTTGTCGTAGCGCCAGCCAATCGGTCAAAATGTCGGGTGTCTGGAGCCATATGGCGAGCCATTGAACCACTTCCGCAGCAAGAATTGAACTGTTGGCGGGAGAGCGGCTGAGCCGGCGTTTTAGCTGCCGACCGTATTCAGCGAGACTCTTAACGCTTTCTTCGTCCCCTTCACCCACCAGTTGCTGCCGGAGATTTTCCAGTTTGGCCATCGACAGTAAGGCTGGTTCCAGCGAGTCCCAGGAAAATTCTTCCGGCTGAAATAATCGATTAATGCGCCTTTCGCGCCAGGCGCTGTCAGCTTCCAGAACTCCCGGGTGATGGAGTGGCACTCCTTCGTCCGCAAGCGTTCGAGCAATGCTGGCCGGACTCTCGACTGCGCCTTGACCCAACTCTGCCTCCAATTTCTCTTGAATCAACATTAATTCGTCTGCCCCAGCGGAATTTCGATCAAGGCTTTCCCAGGTATCGAGAATTAATTCGGATTTGTTTAGCTGATTCATTTCTCGATGTCCGACGAATGTCCGACGAACTTTAGTTTGTCGTGATCCTGATCTACCACAGATCGACAAACTAAAGTTCGTCGGACAAGGCACCTTGCGCTAAACTTGTCTTATGCCCCAGCGAATCGCAGTGTGGTTAATACTTCTGTTAGCCATCACCCTACCTTGTTCAGCTCAACAGGCTTTCACGATCGCCAAGATCGAGTTTGAAGGACTGCAACGATACTCACTCGACGAGATGATTCTCAAAACCGAACTAAAGGCCGGCCAGCCGTTCGACCTTGCAGCACTCGATGCTGCGGCGCAACGTCTCCTCGATAGTGGTTTCTTTAAAAACGTCGCCTACCGCACCAAACCGAATCGCGACCAGATAACGATAACGTTTGTCGTTGAAGAAGCAAAAGTCACAACGTCTCGAGTGATATTCGACAACTTCATTTGGTTTTCCGACAACGAACTGATCACCGCCGTCCAACGCGATATTCCTTCGTTCACGGGGATAGCGCCCGACAATGGCGATACCGTCGAACGAATTAACAAGTCACTTCAGAGGTTTCTACACGAGAAAGGGATCGAAGCAACGGTCTCTTATATGGCGTCGCAGGATTCGTTTGCGAGCGTCTCCCAGGAACACATCTTCAGCGTAATCGGAATTCCCATGCCGATCTGCACGCTTCACTTCCCTGGCGCTAAAAATATTTCTGAAGCAAAACTTATTGAGACTTCACAACCACTCATCGGAACCGACTATTCGAGCAAGTTTGCCAGTTTGCATTCGCTGAACACCTTGTTTCCCCTTTATCGTGAAGTGGGCCAATGGAAAGCAGCTTTTTCCCCTCCGCTGGCAAAACCAGAAGCAACAGCCACCTGCAAAAGTGGCGTTGACCTGACAATCCCGGTAGACGAAGGACTGGTCTATACATGGAACAAAGCCGACTGGAGCGGTATCCACGCGCTGACGGTCCAGGAACTTGATGCGGTGCTCGATATGTCGCCGGGCAAACCTGCAAGCGGTGTAAAGATCGACAGGGCACAAAAAGAGATCCCGAAAGCTTATGGACGCAAAGGTTATTTGCTGGCGGGGATGCGAGCCACGCCGGAATTTGACGATAATACTCAGACCGTTAGCCTCAAGATAGAAGTTCGCGAAGGACCCCAGTTCAAAATGGGTCATCTGACCACGAAGGGCTTTCAGGATTCTGTGAGCAAGTCGATAATGGAGAAGTGGGCACTGAAGGCTGGCGATATTTATGATTCCGGTTACATCGAACAGTTTTCTAAGAAAGAGATGACCGATATTTTGCGAAGTATGTTTCTGGAACGACGCGCACAGGGCAAACCAGCGCCGAAACTGAAGTGGGATTCGAATCCCGATCGAACGGCATTGACGGTCGACGTCTTAATCGAACTGACAAACTGAGTCGTAATGTCTTCAGATCCGCAAGTCTTAGGAACGGACCAGTCGCCAGCTGAGCCTCGAGACCTCAAGCTAGTCCATGCGTTCCTGCAAAGAGTCTCATCAGCATTCGAAAGCAAACCATTCCAAGTGCATCCGGTGTTTCGAAGTGGCCACGCACAAACACTCGGAGCCTACGCCTGGCCCAGGCGAGGACGCTTAAAGCCAACTGTCGCCGACGATGAAGAGCGTTTTTTTCAAGTCGCTGCCGACGTACAGGTATTGGCGCACTGTCGCTGGCACAAGGATCGGCAAGAACATCCGACGATGGTGATCTGGCATGGAATGGAAGGCTCGACCAGTTCGGTCTACATGTGGTCACTCGCCGACAAAGCATATCGCGCAGGGTTCAACGTCGTACGAGTTAACTACCGTAATTGCGGAGGCACTGAACATTTAACGCCGACCCTGTATCACGGCGGACTTAGCGACGACTTGCGCATTGTGCTGGAAGAACTCGTTACTACGGATGGATTGAACAGACTTTACGCGATCGGATTTTCACTCGGCGGAAACATGTTGCTGAAACTTGCCGGCGAGTATGGCGAAAGTGCTCCACCGGAAATCGTGGCGCTGTGCGCAGTTTCACCATCAGTTGACTTACAAGCAAGCACCACGCTGATTCTGCACCCATCAAACTGGCTTTATCACAAGAACTTTGTGCGGAGTCTAAAACAAAGGCTTCGGCTAAAGCATAAGCTGTTTCCGGAACGCTACGACATCAGCAATCTCGACCAGATAAAAACCATTCGAGATTTTGACGAACGCTTTACTTCGCGGGCTAATGGCTTTGCCCATGCTGACGACTATTACTATCGATCAAGTTCGGTCCGGGTAATTGACCGGATTTGTATTCCAACGCTGATCATTCACGCTGTCGATGATCCCTTCATCCCGTTTGAACCCATGCGACAAGCTCTGTTTACAGAAAATCCTTACTTGCTCTTGATCGCAACTGAACGCGGAGGCCACGTCGCATTCATTTCAGCCACAAACAAGGATGAAGATAGATTCTGGGCTGAGAATCGCGCCCTTGAGTTTTGCCAACTCGCGGAGACCAGCTTTCCTACTTCTGAATCTGCTTGATGATTCTCAACGCGTGGTTACGCGCCATCAGAGGAATGTGCTCGTCAGTGCTCATGTCAGTGAGAAGTGGAATGAGCTGATGCGGATCAGACAAAGCGTTTCGCCTGATGTACGACTCCATCACTTCCATCAGTTTTGGAGCGTTCAAGGGTTGGTTTTCCCGCGCAATTTCTATGTCAAATATGAGAATGGCCTGGTCGGCCGCGCGTCGGTA
>QHXL01000655.1:1283-2912 GCA_003222935.1 Acidobacteriota bacterium | reverse complement strand
ATCACAAAGCAGCCAGCGTATATTTCAAAGCTGCTTGTGGTGGATTGAACGTCAATCATGGTGCTGTTGCTCATACTCTTTCGGAGACCGGGAAACGTGAGAAACGTTCTGACCAAGTGCGGAGGGAATTTAAAAGGACATTAATCACATATTATAGTACAGTCCTCCCTGATTTCGTTATTCTGATCTCTAAGATGAATATGCCACGGATAATCGTAAGAAGTTGCTGGATGTACTCGGAGACCTTCCGTCAGGTTTCTTTACGAAGGATAACGGATGGATTCTTGAGAATTTTCCTACTGGAGTTCATTTCCGGAAGCTATCTACAAAGCAGCTCGAAGATGCAATTATGGGTCTGATAAGTGGCTCCATACGTTTTATACCAAAGCCATTGATGACGAGTGAATCCGGGAATGGATCTACTGCAGGCATTTGATCTCGGTGAATTTTGCAAACGAATTCCAAAGGGGTTACATTAGATTGTGGTCTAAGGGAGAAATTTGCATCCCAGGAGACGGCGAAAATGTCGATTATATTGATCCTATACTTTGCTATATAAAATAATGTAGTGTTACCATGATCTTACATATCAACGTGCGCTGGGTTGCCATGGCTTAAAGTTTTCTCCACAGTTCTCGCATAGTCTGTCGCCTCGAAGACCTAGACTGCCTTCTACGTCAAACCCCGGATTACTCAACTGTTGGAGGTCTCGGACAGGTTTTGCATAGCTATTCACGTCGTTCTCATACTCCGTAATCTTGGAGAATCCAGTCCAATCCTCATTATCCTCAGCTTCATTTACCCCCTTGATATACCATTTTTGAAGGAATTTCGCCTGGTCTTCCTGGGTACCATTCAATCCAGACATAACTTTGCGATATCTAACTGTCAACCAATTTCAGAAAGACCTACGTGTGCCATGCGAGTCCCCAATTAAGAGCACCATAATATAGACTGCGGCGTTGTGTCTCGCCATGTTGGTGCAGGCTGAGTCGGTGCCAATCAGTCCAGGCAGTTAGTAATTCTTCAGCGCTACAACATTCTTTCTCGGAGAGCAGAAAGAGGTGGCATCCATTGAAAACGTTCGACCCGAGTTGAAGAAAAGGCTCCTTGGGTACATCGAACCATTTGCATTTGGGAAGATGATACACGACGAGTTCCGGGAATGATGAATTCGGAGTGAGGGGCGCAGGCTCCTTGAGCTTGTCTTCCCTGAATTGCAATTAGATCAAAGAAACAAATCATCAGCTTTTTACCTCAGCAACTCTAGCGCTTTTTGGACGTGACTATCAATGGGGACTACACGCTCTGCCTTTTCCCATTTTGATTTCAAATACGAGTTGTGTTTACTCACTGCGCGTCGGTCCTCCTTTTCTTGCTCTGACTTTGGCGCTGAGAAACATTTGCGATCTTTCAAGAATTGTTCGTGCCGTGGATCATCTTTCCCGGGATGAAGACCGCGTTCCCTCAGCTTCTTGTTCGCTTGAGTTTCAGATGACGGTTCAGGCTTGCGCGACCCTGATAGCTATCAGAGTTTTTCGGTATGAATTGGCAGTACGGACAGTTTGTCGTCGTGTCCCAGTCAATTATCATTGTGCGAATGATGGTAAACAAATGCTCAATGGTTTC
>QHXL01000655.1:0-1272 GCA_003222935.1 Acidobacteriota bacterium | reverse complement strand
TGCATTGGAATTAGGGGATCTAAAATTCCAAGCTTTGGATAATATCTGGATATTTATTAGTCAGGAAACCACTCTGATTGGTGAACACGTACTTATGAGCTCAGAAATTATTTCGAATCCAATATGCCTGAAAACCGTCCAGCCAAGCCATGCAAGTTTCCATTATGTCGAAGCACGTTTCATAGCGACTCATCTATGAAGAAACATCTCCGACCCCTCAAAGCTGGAGGTGGTGACGAATACCACCCAGCGGACGATCCTCTATGGAACACGCTGACTCCGTTTCTCACCTTGTATAGTCGTCCTAAATCAGGTCTTACCGAAGAGGCCCGTAAGAATCGCCACAAAGAGTCAAATGCTCGATGGTTTGTCAAGAATCGGCCTGCGGTACTGGAGGCGCAAAAAGCAGAACGTAAGGCCAAAAAAGACGCGGCAATAGCAGCAAAAGTGCTCGCTACTTCTCTCGAGCGACGCGAAGAACTGGTTAAAACGATGAGCGAAGCAATACTGGCGACGAACAATCACATCCATAAACACTACGGACATCTCGCACTCACTACCGTGGAAGAATGGGCCTGGAAAGAAGGCTCTTCGACGACCAAGGAGTATATCTTCCCTCGATTTATAACATATTATCTACCCACCGAACTCTGGCCGGACCCAGCTACCAAAAGCCCTCAGACCCCGCTATGCGATTCAATGCCGGGTGAAACGCATATTCGTAAATTGTCTGCATTCGTGCGTCCCGATAAACACGGTGGTGATGAAAAACTGGCCGATGCTTGGAAAGTCTTTATTTCCGACCCTAAATGGATGAAAGAGCCCGGTTACGCAGACGAAGACGCAGCAGAATATGACGCCAGAAGTGACGAGCACAAAATATTTGCGAATCTATATGAAATCTGGCAGGTCGCCTATCTCGAGGCGTTGCCACGAGTCACTCCCCGTGCCCTCTCTGTGAACGAAATCAACGCCGCTCTTATAAGTCATGCAAAAGCTGTGGAAGCGATAAACATTGCGCAAGATCGCACAGGAATTGCGCCTGAGAAAATGATCGAGGAGAGCAAAAAGTTGAAGGACTACAGCGTTCCTGGGAAAGGAGGAAGGAAACGTAAACTTCAGGAGCAGCTGGAGGAAACCGACGCGGCAACCGACGAGGCAACCGACGAGGTAACCGACGAGGCACCCGAAATGATAGTACAACCAGTAAGTAAAAGAACTCGTAGTGGCAAGAGTCTATAGAAAAAATCTCTTCGCTGCAATCTCTGATTT
>QHXL01000274.1 GCA_003222935.1 Acidobacteriota bacterium | reverse complement strand
TATCGGATTCGTTCATCGCGCGACACCTGATGCGGACATCTATTTCGTTGCGAACACGACAAACCAGAAGCAGCACTTAACAGCAAAGTTTCGTGTCAGCGGAATGAAAGCTGAATCGTGGAACCCGTTTGACGGAAGTGTAAAGGGTGTACAGGTCGGACCTGATTCTTCCGTGCCACTTGAGTTGGAGCCATACGGCTCGCGTCTCGTTATTTTCAGCAAACGGAATCTCGCTGTTCCTGTGGCATCTGCTGCTCTAGCAAGTCCAATCGATTTGAGTTCGGGTTGGCGGGTTGCGTTTGGCGCGGCCAGTCCAACCCTTTGGGATACATTGAAGTCGTGGGCTGACAGCGATGCGACGCGCTACTACTCGGGTGTCGCAACCTACGAGAAAGAAATCAATGTCCCGACCAACTGGATTACGAAAGACTTACCTGGATTTTGGCGAAGGAACAGCGCTGCCCGTGCAAAATTTGCGAAACGGCATGCAGGTCTGGCTTGAAGGTCCAATACGCGAGGCCGCGGTCGTCTATGTAAACGACAAGCGAGCGGGATCCGTGTGGTGTCCGCCGTATTCGGTTGATGTCTCACGGCTTTTGAAGTCTGGTCCAAACAAGATTCGCATCGAGGTTGCAAACACGGCGATGAATTACATGGCGGGTCATAGCCTGCCTGATTATCGTTTGCTCAACTTGCGTTATGGCGAACGTTTCACTCCGCAGGACATGGATAAGATTCAACCACTGCCGTCGGGAATACTCGGCCCAGTTCGGCTGATCGCGCGCTAGGTTTTTCAAGGAGTGTCACTGCCTTCGAAGCGGGTCTTCACTCCGGTAGGAGTGGCATATCTATAGTAAGACCATCTATGTCCCGAGGCGCGGTTCGGCGGGCCGGAATGCAACTAGTCCTTAACCACTCAACTTCGTCCCGGCCCGCCGAACCGCGCCGGAGTCTTAGGCTCGAGCAATGCTATAGACATGCCACTCCTACCGGAGTGAAGACTGGCTCCCGATTTTAAAAGACGTGGAGAGCGCTGGGTATACGCAGAGTTACTAGGAAGGGACTGGTAATCGTGAGAAAGAGACTACTAATTGCTATCTGCGGAGTGGCCCTATTGGTCTACTCGTTACGCGTTGATTCCCGGCTGGGCGTGTCCGTTGCGGCGGCGCAGAAGCCGAAATACAACGTTCTTTTCATCATGTCCGACGACTTGCGCCCGACGCTGGGTAGCTACGGCAATTCAATCGTAAAGACACCAAACCTCGACAAACTTGCTGCGCAAGGGGTTCGCTTCGATCGCGCGTATTGCCAGTATCCTTTGTGCAATCCGTCGCGCTCGTCATTTCTGACCGGGAAGTATCCGACTCAAACAAGCATTCTCGACAACGAATACTATTTCCGCGCGCTTCACCCCGACCTCGTTTCCTTGCCGCAACACTTCAGGCTAAACGGTTATGTCACGCTTCGCTCGGGCAAGACATTTCATGGAGGCATTGACGACTCTGAAGCATGGACAGAAGGTTTTGAAGAACGTGCCTTCACGGGCGCAAAGCGACCTCCATCAAATCCTGATAGTCGGGAACGAACGAATGACTCGGATCGAATCGTGGTGCTGGAAGGTAATGGCGAGTCAAATGGAGACTACAAATCGGCGACAAAGGCTATCGAGTATTTGGAGAAGTACAAGGACCAACCTTTCTTCTTAGCGTTTGGCGAGTCGAAGCCGCATAGTCCACCGGCGGCGCCAAAGAAGTTTTTCGACATGTACGATCCTGACAAGATCCCGCTTCCGCCAGACTTTGCTACAAACCCGGGCGCGCCGGAAGGGTTTCCCGAAATCTCAGTTGCCCGACGCAACACCGATCTCTTCATTGGGCGTGACGCATCACCACAACAAGCTCGCGAAATGATCAGGGCGTATTACGCGTCGGTCAGTTTTATGGATGAGCAGGTTGGTCGGGTTCTTGATGCGCTCGATCGTCTGAAGCTGCGCGATAACACGATCATCGTTTTCCTTGGCGACCACGGGTATCACCTGGGTGAAAAAGGGAAGTGGTCCAAGGCCTATTCGTTGTTCGATATCGCGCTTCGTGTGCCGCTCATAGTTGCGATGCCGAAGGGCAAGCCCGGGGTTAGTGAACGCACGGTAGGCTTAATCGATCTATTCCCAACACTGGTAGATTTCTGCGGATTACCACAGCCGTACAAGGCACCGTCGAAACTCGAGGGACATAGTTTGGTTCCTCTTTTGAAAAATCCACACGCGAAGTGGAACTATCCCGCCTTAAGTGTGGTCCAGTATCAAGGCAAGATCGGAAAGTCTGTGCGCACAGAGCGTTGGCACTATGTCCGCTGGGAAGATGGAGCATTAGGCGAGATGTTGCTCGATACAGTGAAGGATCCGTTCGAGTTGAAGAATCTCGCAAGTGATCCTGCATACGCAAAGACTGTCGCAGAGATGCGAAAGTTACTCGAACAGATTCCATCCCAATGACCCTTCGTTTAAAGGAACGCTGATGCTGGGACCGCAGGCGTCCCCGCCTGCCAGGTAGTCATTAAAGTTCCATCGAGCCAATAGGGTTACCAGCAGGCGGGGACGCCTGCGGTCCCAGCACGAGCATTCGCTTTGAGTGCGGTCACGTCACTGAAAATATGAAAATTGTCAGCGTGAGAGCAGCTATTGTTTGTGTTTTGGTGGTTTTGTTTGTGTCCGTCGGATCGAGCGCCAATACAAGTGATTTGCTTTGGTTTGATTCGCCGGCGCTGCAGTTCACACAGTCGTTGCCGCTAGGCAATGGCCGCCTGGGAGCGATGGTTTTTGGCGGTGTGGCAGAAGAGAAGATCCTTCTAAACGAGAGTTCGCTCTGGTCGGGTTCACCGCAGGATGCCGATCGTCCTGACGCTGCTCAATATCTTCCTGAGATTCGCCGGTTGCTGTTGGAAGGAAAGAACGCCGAAGCTGAAAAGCTCGTCTACGATCACTTCACGTGCAAAGGACCAGGTTCTGCGAGAGGAAGTGGTAAGGACGCTCAATATGGTTCGTATCAGACTCTCGGTCAACTAAGACTCAAATTTGAACATGGCGATCAAGGTGTCACGAACTACCGTCGGGAACTGGATCTTGCAACTGCAGTTGCACGAGTTGAGTTTGAAAGAAATGGTGTTCGCTACACACGTGAAACCCTTGTCACTGCTGCCGACCAGTCGATCGTTGTCCGGCTAACAGCCAGCAGGCCACAGTCGATTTCATTTGAAGCCTCACTAACTCGATCTGAGCGAGTCCAGGTTGTTGGTGTAGGAAACAGCGGTCTGTTGATGACAGGCCAGTTGAACAATGGCACTGACGGCAACGGGATGAAATATGCGGCGAGGCTAGCGACCCTAACCAAGGCTGGAAGTGTTTCAGTCGCTGATAAAACGGTCAAAGTTACAAACGCGGATGAAGTTGTCATCTTGATAACTGCGGCGACGGACTATCAAGGGTTTGCGGGACGACGCACAGCTAATCCTGACAATGCGTCATTGGCAGATCTAAATAAGGCGTCTCAGAAAACTTATAAGAGTTTACTTGCAGCTCACGTAGCCGAGTATCAGCGTTATTTCAATCGCAGCAGTCTTAACCTTGGGCCTTCCGACACGGCGACGACTCCAGAACGCATCAAGAAGTATGGAGATGGTTTCAAGGATCCAGGGCTCGCGGCTTTGTACTACCAGTACGGGCGTTATCTTCTAATCTCTTCGTCGCGACCCGGAGGCCTGCCGGCCAATCTACAGGGAATCTGGGCAGGAGAAGTACAAACACCCTGGAACGCTGACTGGCATCTGAACGTCAACGTGCAGATGAACTACTGGCTTGCCGAAGTGGCAAACCTTTCGGAGTTGCATCAGCCGTTATTTGCTCTGATTGACTCACTGCAAAAACCCGGGAGCCGAACGGCGAAGCTTTATTACAAGGCTCGTGGTTGGGTTGCGCATGTGATTACCAATCCATGGGGTTTCACGGCGCCCGGCGAGGGTGCTTCCTGGGGATCAACCTCGAGCGGATCGGCGTGGCTCTGTCAGCATCTCTGGGACCATTATTTGTTCACGCGCGATAAGGCGTTTTTGAAATGGGCCTATCCGATCATGAAGGGGTCAGCGCGGTTCTATGCTGACATGCTGATCGAAGAGCCTAAGCAGAAATGGCTCGTAACCGCGCCGGCAAATTCTCCTGAAAATGGCTTTCGACTTCCTGATGGTAAGGTGGCCCACGTGGTAATGGGACCGACCATCGACATGCAGTTGTTGCGTTACTTGTTTGACGCGTGTATCGAATCTTCACGTCTGCTCAATATTGACCCAGAGTTTCGTAAAGAACTGATCGATAAGCGATCTCGACTGGCCCCGACTCGAGTTGGTTCAGACGGTCGCGTGATGGAATGGCTCGAAGAGTACAAGGAAGCGGAACCGACGCATCGACATGTGTCGCATCTCTGGGGCCTTTATCCGGGTTCGGAAATCACGCTCACTGAAACACCGGAACTTGCTAGCGCTGCACGCAAGACGTTGGAGGCACGTGGTGATATTTCGACCGGGTGGTCCCTGGCTCACAAGCTGACAATGTGGGCTCGCCTTGGTGACGGCAACCGCGCCAATCGTCTGCTATCGCTGCTCTTGTCGCCAGTTGGCAGTCGCGCAAAAGCAGGTGTTCAGTTTGCGGGCGGAAGTTACGATAACCTGTTTGATGCGCATCCACCTTTTCAGATAGATGGAAACTTTGGTGCGGCCGCCGGGATTGCCGAGATGCTGGTCCAGAGCCGAACAGGAGAGATTGAATTGCTGCCAGCATTGCCCGATGCCTGGGCCAACGGCCGCGTCACCGGGTTACGGGCTCGAGGCGGTTACGAAGTTGATGTCGAGTGGAAGGCCGGCAAGCTGATTGAGGCAAAGCTCAAATCGACGCGCGGAGGATCTTGCAAGATCCGGTATGGCATAAAGACCTTATCGCTTAAGACACAAGCAGGTAGAAGCTATGTCCTCGGAAAACGCTTTTCTCTGTGAATCTCTGTGTCTCTGTGACTCTGTGGTTCATCGATGCGTTCATGAGCTTAACCACAGAGACGCAGAGACACAGAGAATGCACAGAGAATTTCAAAATGACTCGGAGTAATCGCAATGACTGATTCCCATAACCTTTCACGTCGTGACTTCGTCAAGACTGCCGGAACGGCCGCCGTTGGCGCTGCGGTTTTGAGTGACTCATCTATCAGCGTCGCGGCACCGGCCAAGCGACGCTACGCGATAATTGGGACTGGCGACCGGGCCGTCACAATGTGGGGCAGACCCCTGGTTCAAAACTACCCCGACCTGCTCGAATTCGTGGGCCTATGTGATATCAATCCAAAACGCGTCGAAGTTGCCAGGCAGATGTTAGGTGTCAGTTGTCCGACATTCACAGACTTCGACAAGATGCTGGATCAGGCGAAACCCGATCTGCTGATGGTCACGACGGTCGACGGTTTTCACAGCAACTACATTGCGAGAGGTTTGGATCGTGGCCTGGACGTCATGACTGAGAAGCCGATGGTCATCGACGAGAAACAGTGCCAGGCAGTTCTCGATGCCGAGAAACGCAACAAGAAGAATATCGTTGTCACCTTCAATTATCGGTACGCGCCAAAGCATCAAAAGATCAAAGAAGTGCTTTTGTCAGGCGCGATCGGCAAAGTCGTCTCGGTCGACTTTAGTTGGTATCTCGACGTCTATCACGGCGCCGATTACTTCCGACGCTGGCATCGTCTGAAATCGAAGGGGGGAAGTTTGTGGGTTCACAAAGCGACGCATCACTTCGATTTGATCAATTGGTGGCTCGATGCCGACCCCGTCGAAGTTTCAGCGAGGGCTGGACTGGAGATCTATGGCAGCAATGGCAAGTTTCGAGCGCCAAACTGTCGGACGTGTCCGCATACCTCGGAGTGTCGCTTCTTTTACGACATGAAGAAGAACGATATTCGAATGCAGTTATACGCGAAGTGTGAAGACGCTGATGGTTACTTTCGTGATGGTTGCGTGTACCGCGAAGATTGCGACATCTACGACACCATGGGCGCGGTCGTGAAGTATTCGAATGGCACGCAGATGAGTTACTCGCTGAATGCTTTCATGCCGTTCGAAGGCTATCGGCTGGCGTTCAACGGTGAGCTCGGCCGACTCGAGATTCGCGACTATGAGCGGCAGCCATGGGAGGTTGAGAAACAGAGTGAGATATACCTGACGAAGAGTTTTGGCCAACGCGAAAAGATCGAGGTTCCGGAAATTGCAGCCGGTCACGGCGGCGGTGACGGTCGAATTCGAGATTTGATTTTTAAGAAGACCGACGTACCGGTCTACATGCGACTCCCAGATTCACGTGCGGGCGCGTTGTCGTGTTTGACTGGGATTGCGGCGCGCAAGAGCGTCGAACTGAATCGCCCAGTACGTATCTCCGAGTTGGTGAGTCTACCGCCGAAAACTTAGATTCAATTCCAGTCTTTCTCTCCGGAGGAGTGGCATGTTTATAGCAGCACGCCGCCCTCCTGCGTTGCTTCGTTCGGAGGAGCGGACATAATTCAGGAACTGTGTACCGTCGAATTGTCCGCTCCTCCGAACGAAGCCGGAGGTGGGGAAGACCCAATCCTGATGAATTGAATCGGCTTTGGACCGATTACGCCGATCAGCCAAAAGTTACG
>QHXL01000273.1:2577-8852 GCA_003222935.1 Acidobacteriota bacterium | reverse complement strand
GTTGCTGGTGATTCCGAAAAGGCTTAACGCCTCGGCTGGCAGATACGTGCGATAACGCATCGAAGCCTCTTCAACCCCGACGACGAACAGCACATGCCTCAGCGCTGTTTTGGTCGAGAGGCGCGCGACGTGTTCCGCTGTCTTCATGTTGGATGGCCGTTGCCCGCGTAAGCTCGTAAGCTCGCCTCAGCCTTCAGATTATGTCGGCGAAACTCTTTTCCACGCGGCTAAATGAGTAGGCCGCATAGAAGAGGATCACAACTGTGATGAGAGAAGCAATTCCAATCGCCGGCCAATCAAAAGGAAGACCGAAAAGCGCGGCTCGGTAGCCTTCAATAATTCCCGACATCGGATTCAGGGTTAGTATCCATCGGTATTTTTGAGGCACTGAAGAAGAGGGAAGTATGACTGAGGAAACAAAAAGCCAGAGCTGAATAAGAAACGGCAAAGCGAACCTGACGTCGCGATACTTCACGTTTAAGGCCGACATCCACGTTCCCACTCCCAATCCGAACAACGCGGTGAGCAGAATAAGAACTGGAAGAAACAAGATATTTAATGTGAGCGGGACGCGGTAGTAGACCATCAAGCCGGCCAACAGCAAGAAGGCGAGAACGAAATCAACCAATCCCGCAAGCATTGCTGCTGCCGGAACAATCAGTCTGGGGAAGTAAACTTTCGTAATTAGATTAGCGCTACCCACCAGGCTGTTGCTGCTGGCCGTCACTGCATTGGCAAAGAAAGTCCAGGGGACAAGTCCAGCAAGTGCAAATAGCGGATAGGGAACTCCTGCGGAAGCTACGCCCGCCAGTCTCCCGAAGAAGATCGTAAAGATCAACATCATGAAGAGCGGTTGTAAGATGGCCCACGCGGCACCAAGGGCCGTTTGCTTGTAACGGACCTTCACATCACGCCAGGTTAAGAAATACAGAAGTTCTCGATAAGCCCAGATGTCTTTGAGACTGAGGGTGCGCCAACCCCCACTCGGCTCGATAACGACTAACGGTTCTGCAGGAAGCTGCGGTACTGGTCCATTGAGCGCTGCTTGTGTGGTCGGGCTTGCGCTTGAACTCATTTGATCTATCTGGATCACCTTATGACTTGAAAATCTGGGAATGCGCGCAGTCTGGAAACTCGCAATCATCGTGGAACCTTCCGCTCAATAATAAAGGTACCGCTAAGTTTTGTCGCACGGAATGCAACTCCAGTCTTCTCAGGCTGGTCTCTTCTGCAACAGGACGACGTCCTGATGCGCGTTCATACCGCGAGGAAGGTAGTCCAACACGTCAAAATATTTACTAAAATTAGAATAGATATATTCCTGTGAGTGGTGCGTAATTTGATACCAGGCGGGGAAAAGTCCCTTCTCGTATTCCCGCTCAAAAACAAATCCCCGGTTGTCGTCCAGACCGTGGACCGTCACCAGCAGTATTGCGCCGGGTTTGGCAATTCTCCGAAGCTCCTCCAGCCAAAGAAACTGGTACTCCTCATCGAGATGAGTAAACACGGAGATCACGTAGATGAAATCGAAAGTGTCTCCGACATAGTCGATTGGAGGTTTTTCTTTGCTAAGTCTAAAAGTCGCGAATGGGAGATTTGTCGTGCACCACTCAATAGCTTTAGCGTCGATGTCAGTCCCTTGGAATTGGGCCTCTGGCGCGAGATTCTTCATGTGTACTAGCGTGCGACCACAGCCACAACCGAAGTCCAAAATCTGCGTAAATGACTTCAGGTCACGACCAATTCTGAGAAGAGCAGATTGTATATCTGTCGCACAGGTCTTCCCGACTCTAACGAACTCATCGGCGTGTGGAGAGCTGCTAACTCTGTAACGCATTTCAGCCGGAGGGAGACAGCCATCAACGCCATCCGCTTGATCAATCGCGTCAGCATGCCGAAGCATTAGCCATCGGTATATACGCGCGTTTCGTTGCACGGGCTTCAGGATTACCGCTCGAGATTGTAGAGGCAGTGAATGCCACAGTTTCAATAGCAAACTCACAAAACAATCCTCATTCTATTCTTTACCTAAAGTTGTCCATTATCTCTCGCTCCTCTTAGCGCGACAGCCATGACGAGGCCCACCTGGTTTCATCGGAATGTGTATTCTCCTCGATAAAACATGCGCAAGTTTTCACGAAAGCGTTCTGTATCAAGATGGTCGCTCAACAAATCATGAGCTTGCCGCCAGCAACGATTGTAAATTGTGGGCTCATCAAGGCGTTGAAGATCTTCCACAAGACTGTCTATCAGGTCTGTCCAGGAGGGATAGACGGTCTCCAGTTTTGTAAAAGAGGGGGTGAAGAAACGCTCGTTGAAGACCGCGAAAGAAACTCCTCCGCTAAAGACGGGCTCTACGAAGAAGCCATCCATTCCCTCGCCAAAGGTCAACGACCACTTAGCCCGGCGAATCAGGCTCGTATAGTCTTCGTACGAGAGATCTCGAATGATCTGAATCCTCAGTTCGGGCAACTCTTTCGCAATCTTCTGAAGCACTAATTCTTTCAGTGGATGCGGGTCGGGTGAAACAATTAAGAGAGGCTCTTTGTCCTGATATGTAGTTGGAGAATAGAACTCTGGGCCCTTGCAAATCAACAGTCTGTGTAGTGGGACGCCGACGGCTTCGCGGGTGGCTAAATCGGAGTAGGCCTCATGCGCAGTGGTGCAAGTAACTTTTCCAAAGCGCGTCAAGGCTCTGACATTCTGTCCTTGTACGCAGTCAATATTGAAGAGCATTACATTAAGGTGAAGTTCTTTGACCTTTTGCAGCAACGCCGTCGAGTTAGACAGCCATTCCGATACTTGATTAACCACGTATTCGGGAATATGCAGCAACAAATAATCGAGCGGGCCGCAGCGTCTAAACACAGCTTCCAAACTCAGGAGGTAGTTGCGATTTTCGAACCATGTGTATTTAAGGAGAAGTGGCTGACCCGGGATGGTGCACAAGACGACTTCACTTCCATGAAGCTCACGCATAGCCCTCGACTCCTCGTACATGGCAGTTATTGCCATCACACCGCCGGATCGCACCTGGTAACCAGGCGTAAGAAAAATTATCAACCTCTCGGTCTGGAGTGGAATTCTTCGAGCCAGGAACCGGTGCGGAATGTGGTACTTGATCGTGCGCCGCAGGCGGCCGAGGATCCGGCGGCAATACAATTTGGCAGCGCTGAACATTAAGTAAAAAGAATCTTAGTAGTCTCGGGATTATTAGGTTTGACAGCGAGAAACATCAGGAATGTTGCTGTGAGAAAGTGACTCTACTCAAAGTTGTCGAATGCCCCGATTATTAATCAAAGAGAGCATAGCCGAAGCCTGACCGTCCGAACCCGTTTCCGTTGTAAAACAAATACCGTCGATCCCGATAATCTACAACGTAGGGATATGCCATCATTTGGGAATCCCAACCGTCGTCTGACAAGTCAATTCCGACCAGTTCGTCTTTTCTTTCCCAGTCGATGTTGTCGGGGGATTCCGCATAACCAATGTGATAGCCCTTTTCTCGATCGACACGATAATTGTCAATGTTTCGATAACTGTACCACATCTTATAGAGGCCATTTTCGTGAACGACAACCGGTCGGCCGATGGCTTCCAATTCGTGTTTGTAGGGAATGACGACCCGGTTGGGCCGCTCCCAGTCAATCCCGTTTCTTGACTCGGCATACTTCAAAAGATACTGCGGTTCAGTGATGCCATTCACTACTCTCCATTCAGTTCCGCCGCAGTACCACATCTTCCAGACGCTGTCTTCAATGATGACATGCGGCGTCACGACCAGGTGTGGTTCGTCTTTCGTGCGATCCAGCACCGGTCCTTTGAATGCCCGCCGGAAAGTCACCCCATTGTCTTCGCTAATTGCAAGACCGATGCAGTTGCGGTAACGGACGGTCGTGCTGGTATTCCAACCGCAATAGTAAAGATATTTTTTGCCGTCGTAGTTGACGACGCAGGAAGGCATAACGCCGCAATCATCAAAGCAACCCAACTCGCCAAAATCCAGGATCGGCCGATCGTGTTCGTAGAGAATCTTCTTTGGATCATCAGCCGAAACTTCGATAAACGAAGTGAGCGAGCGATTCTGATCATCCCTCGTCGCGTAATAGATCCGGATTCGGCCATCATCCAGAACATCGGGAGAAGGAATTTGTGCGTGTGTCTTTGCCCAGGGACGGCTGCCGTCGACGTTGAATATGAGACCCTTCTTGACTAGCATGCGGCGGCTTTCTCCATAGCGGCCATTCGCTTAACGTTGTGATAGAGAACATCATCGGGGTTGCACCACAAACCGCGTTGATGAGCATCAACAATCCCCGCTACGGCATCCTTGATGCTGAACTCCGGCGTCAATCCAAGTTCTCGGGAAATCTTTTCCGAACTCACAGTGTAGCTTCGTTCGTCTTCGCGGGCCGGACCGTCCTCCAGTTCGACGGCGCCCTTCATGACGGCTCGAATAGTTTCCGCGACTTCGCGGACCGAAGTGTTGTGACCGGCGGCATTGAAGATCTTTCCACCGACCTCCTTGTCGATCTCGATCAATGCAAGCAAGTAATTCGTAACGTCGCCGATGTGAATCTGCGGCCGTTTCTGCATACCGCCCCACACGGCGAGCTTTCTGTTTACGATCGCGTACGCCGTCAGCGTGTTCGTGCACAAATCGAAGCGCATACGTGGCGACCATCCGCATACGGTGCCACAGCGTAGGCTCACCGTCGTGAAATCATCACGGTTGGAAGCGCGGACAATCGCTTCCGAACGGGCTTTGCAAACCGCGTATTCAGTTAGCGGATTAACCGGATCATCTTCAGTCAAATTCTCGTTGTGACTGACGCCGTAAACCGAGATGCTCGACATGTTGAGAAAACGCTTCACTCCCGTTGCGGCTGCTGCGTTCAGTAGCGCTGGATAAATCTCAAGGTTTACTTGTCGTGTGAGCGCGGGATTGAGTTCGGCCGATGGATCATTCGCGAGCGCCGCCAGATGGACCACGCAGTCGACGCCGGTGAGGGCAGTTTTGAGTAGGTCGAGATCGCGAATGTCGCCGGGGATCAGTCTGAAACGCGGATGATTTTGCAACGCATCGACACCGACGCCGGTGTAGATCAATGCGTCCAGAACGACAATGTCGTATCCTGCCTCGACCAGCTTTTTCGAGAGCACCGAGCCGATGTATCCGGCTCCGCCGGTGACCAAAATTCTTTTCATTCAGACTGAGATTTCAGTTTAGACCAGCCTAGGCGCGCACTTTCAATCGCCCTTTTCGCAAACCAGAAAAATGCTGGCACATAAGTCCGGATAAATCATTCCCAGCTTATAACAACCTTCGAGGTAATCTCTGGTGATCACGTTAGCCGCCAGGGCTTCGTCAAACTGCGAGCTGGCCAAGGGCTTAAAAAATATGCCGCCGCGATGAATCACTTTCAACCCCCCACTCAATGCGTCATGTTCCAGGGTATCAAGTGAATAGGTCTTGCGGTGACCGTGCAACCTTTCGGACTCGATTACGGCGCTGTTATACGGAACCAACCCCATCTTAACGGCTATTTGACGCGACGGGGCATTCGCATTCGGTACCACCAAAAAGAAGCGACCACTTTCCGAGAGCCAGTTGTTAACTCTCTTCAGGACCAGCACGGGATCGTCGAGATGCTCGAGGGTGTGCAACAAAAAGATCGAATCGTATGTAGCCTCGAGCTCAACTGATTCGAAAGTTGAGTGTATGAACTTCACATGATCGCCAACCTGCTGTTTGGTGTAGTCGATTAATTCGTCGGCACCTTCGATTACGGTCACATCAGTGAAGTGTTTGCAAATTGTTTTAGTGAACTCGCCTTTGTAGCAACCCATTTCCAGCGCCTTCCCTTTGGTGAGAAACGGCTGGAACGTCTGCATCATATAATCGCGCAGCATGTAATCGAAGTCGTAGGCATATTTACGCGTGTTGTCTTTGTATTCAGCGTTGTAGTCTCGCGCAGTCAATTTTGAAATCACCCTTGATCCTTCTTGTAGAACCTCTTGTCCGGTGGTTGGTACCATTCGTCCAAAGTTGCAGGTACACGAGCGTTGTAACCGACGATCTGCTTGAGTTTTTCCGGCAATGCGTCGAGCTCCTCGTAGCCGACTACGCGAGGGTAGTCAAACTGCTGCTTCATAAAAGGCTTTGAGTAAAGAATACTCAGCGACCGGCGCGGAAATTCGGTGCGATTAATCCCGGCGGCGTGCCAAATGTTGGAATCCCACAACAGGATGCTGCCGCTTTTGCCTACCGCTCG